>JAUVAR010000063.1 GCA_030591625.1 Candidatus Zixiibacteriota bacterium | reverse complement strand
GAAGTACCCAAAATAGCAATGGCGTCTGATTCGTCATATTTATCAGATTCCCAAAGCTCATCTGAGAGTAATAGGCAAGATTCTAATGGGAACAAAGAAGTAGAAGAACCAAAAGAATCCTTTGAAACACTAAGTCTGAATAATATGGAAGGCCAAACTTTAATCTACGTTGAAAACAATCTTCCTAAACTGCTAAAGAATTCAATTGAAGTATTTGAGACTGAAAAAGAAAAGAGATTGGTCTTATCTGGTGCTCTTGTAGCATTAAGTTCAATTCTCAACAATGTTTACACAGTTACAAATAAACGATATTATCCAAATCTAATGTTGTTTGTCACAGCCCCAGCAGCGGCAGGGAAAGGAACGATTAACTGGGCTGTTTCATTGCTCGACAAAATCGAGCAACGATTTGAACAAGAATACATTTCAGATTTAGAGACTTGGAAGGCTTCAAAAAAGAAAGATGATCAGCCAAGCAGAAAGACCTTGATTATTCCCGGCAATAGTAGTTCTGCTGCAATGATTCTCCAACTTAGAGATAATGGCGGAGGAGGAATAATCGTAGAGACTGAAGCTGATACTGTGGCTTCTGTCATGGCTAACGACTGGGCGGATCTATCACATATTTTCAGAAGAGCAGCTGAACATGAAAAGATAGATGTAAGAAGGGTCAACGACTATATAATCATTAAAAAACCAAAACTTTCTGTGATTCTAACAGGAACGCCTATGAAATTGCGAGCATCAAACCGTAACTGCGAATTGGGAACGGGCCTATATTAAATAACTCAGGAAGCATGGCTTTTTGATTTTTCCTTTGGTCTCTTAGTTTCGTACTGATCAATTAGTGCATCAGCAGGTTGTTTTTCAATTAAAATCCAAGCTGCAATTCCAATGGCAGCTCCAACGAAGATATCAGATACATAATGAAAACGACCCCAGAAAGTTCCTATGGCGAGGCCAATATTCGGTATCAATAGTATATATCCGGCTTTTCTGTAGTACTTAAATGTCGCCAGTAAGATAACAATAGCTACTGCGACATGCGATGAAGGCATACAGCCACCATGAAAGGCGGCGTTATCTATGACATAGTTTACTATTTGTCTGAAGAATGGTCCTTCAATTTCGTTTTGGAATATGTCGGCAAAGAACCAGCGAGGTCCTTCAACCGGATAAAGAATGAATAGTAAATATGATACAAAGAAAGTAATGCAGACTGCACTCATTGTGCGAACGATAATAGCATCACGTCGTTTGATAAACATCGTTATGAAAAAGGCCGGAAGCATCAGGTAGTAACTATAATAACAGGCCGAGAGAAATTCGTTGGTCCAGACATTCAGCAGGTGTTTGTCGATATAAAGTGTTGGATTATATCCAAGTATAGATTTTTCAAAAGCTGTTAATTGCGGATCAAAGAATTGATCGAACAGCAGGAAGATCAGCCCACCCATTGCAGTATAGAAGAATGTAAAGAGAACGACAGGGTAGAGTAGTCGGATAAACTTTTGCCAACGACCTGTGTTAGCGTCGAGATAGCGGGCCATCACCGGAACAATCAGAGCAGCTGCCAGGAAGAATGCGATTTCTCCAATGAAGTTTGTCAAGGGACGACCGAGCAGGATAATTATTGTTACCATTAAGAGCGAAAAACCAACAATCAGTTTATCGTATAGGAAGAGCCGACCTCTATCACTTTGACGCACGTTTTTCTCCTTTGTTACCTGCTATGACTAAAACGATCTCACCTTTTACGCTGCCTTCTCCGAGCTGTTCAATGATTTCGCTTATATTCCCACGATAGTATGTTTCGAATTTCTTACTGATCTCACGAGCCATCGCAGCTTGACGATCACCAAGTTCGGAGAGCATGTCGGCAAGAGTTTTTTTGATACGATGCGGTGATTCATAAAAGACAAGCGTGTGGGCGAATGATGAAAGTTCTGCCAGTCGATTCCTGCGGGTTCCTCCTTTATTGGATAGAAAACCTTCGTAGAAAAAGCGATCTGTTGGCAGGCCCGAGGCAGTCAGGGCCGGAATAAGGGCAGTGGGGCCGGGGAGTGCTTCGATGCTGACATCATTGTCAATTGCTGCCCTGACGATTCTATAGGCTGGATCAGAAATCCCCGGTGAGCCGGCGTCGGATACAACAGCGATCAGTTCACCCGCTTTGGCTCGTTCCATGAGTGAATCGGCGCGACTTCGTTCGTTGAATTCGTGATATGAGACGAGTTGCTTCTTGAGTCCAAAATGCTGCATCAGACGTCCGGTTGTGCGGGTATCTTCACAGGCGATAATGTCGGCAGCTTTTAATAGTTCAAGGGCACGAACAGTTATATCCCCAAGGTTACCAATCGGAGTTGGAATAAGAACTATTCTGCCTCCCTGATTGCTCATCTTGGAATTACTACTGTTAGACATATTTATATTAGCACCTTTGAAATTATAATTACTTATGCACCGAGCAGTATTTGCTTGGGTACCGGACTCTTGCCAAGGTCGGCTATCGGTGGAAGAATTCGTTTAAATTTATTCAGGTTGAGAAGTTCAAGGAGACGTTTGGTTGAATCGAGATTTATACCGGCAGACTCAAGTTCGCTCGCTGATCTTATTCCCTTGTCGAGCAGGGAAGAGAGAATCTGATCAATCTCTTTATAAGTAACACCGATTTCACTTTCATCAGTCTGGTTAGCCCACAGGTCGGCCGATGGTGGTTTATTTATTATTGAATCAGGAATACCAAGCTCTCGTGCGATTAGTCTAACTTCGGTTTTGTAGAGTTGACCTATCGGATTAACCGAACAGGCCGCATCACCATAAAGAGTGGTGTAGCCGAGTGCGATTTCAGTTCGGTTGCCGGTTCCGAGGACGAGACGGTTCATACGGTGAGCATGGTCGAATAAAATCGACATTCGCTCGCGAGCCATTTTGTTACCCTGTCTGAGTCGGTTGTCATCGGGGATTATCTCAAAGTAGGCATCGACCATCGGTGAGATATCGATACAGGTAGTTTCGATCTGAAATTTATTGGCCAGAATTTGGGCGTCTGTGCGGGATGAATCAGAGGAGGATTTGTATGGCATCATTATGCCAAATAGCTTCTCGGGTCCAACTGCTTTGACGGCCAAAGCTGCTGCTACTGCCGAGTCGATACCGCCAGATAAGCCGACAACATAGCCATCGAGATGGGAATCGGCGAGGCTATCTTGTAAAAATTGAGAGATCTGACTTATAGCTTGGCCAGAGTCGAAAAATGTATCACTTTTTTCATTCATATATGCTATAACGATAAGCAAAAGGCGGAATGTGAACAAGGAAATCCTTACGATTCTTGACAGCCGGAATATTCCTGCTATATTCGGGGAAACAAATTTGAGAGGGTTATATGAGCGTCAACAAAGCGATCTTGATAGGACGTTTGGGGAAAGACCCCGAACTGAAGTACACCCAGTCTGGTAAGGCTGTTGCCAATTTTTCACTCGCTACATCTGAGCGGTGGAAAGGGCAGGATGGTCAGTCAAATGAATCAACCACCTGGCACAATATTGTTGCCTGGGGGCGGACTGCCGAGGTTATGAAAGAATACCTGCATAAGGGAAAAGAAGTCTATATCGAAGGGCGAATTGAAAATCGCAGCTACGATGATAAAGAAGGTAACAAGAAGTATATCTCCGAAGTAGTTGTGCAGAACTTTCAGTTTATTGGCTCCCGTTCTGATACAGGTACGGGTGGTGGTGGCGGTGGTGGCCAGGAATCATCACCAAGTGAAGCAGCTCCATCTGCACCCCCTCAGGGTAATGCTGGTGGCGGGGATGATGATCTCCCGTTCTGATCGAATATCAGACAACCAAGTCCTAAAGCCCTGTTACAACAGGGCTTTTTTGTGCCCAAAATTAGAGCAGTAAATGCTCCTTAATTGGACTAAGTTTCGCAATCTCCAGACCCGATTGAACTAATATATCAAGAGATAATTTTGTCCGAGACGGATGTAATCTAAGAGCATTATTGATTGGATTAGGAGATATGTTATGAGTGAGCAGAATGCCTTGAGTTTCGAAGAATCTCTGCAGAGTCAGAGACGAAACACATTCAGAATCATTGCCTTTATGGCTGGGTCTGCGATTATAGCAAGTGCTGCTATTATCAGTTATTTTAATTTAGCTATCTCGCCCGAGTTAACTTCTGAAATGTTGGGTAGTGTAGAAATTGCATCTTTGACATTTATGCCGTACATGATTTCAGCTTTGATAGCTGCTCTTACAGCTATTGGTGTAACTACTCTGTTGCCCTATACTCGTTATGGTGAGCCTTCCTTGAAGCTTGTATCGAGTCTCAGATCATTAGCCGAAGGAGATCTGACTGTTCGTCTTCAGCTCAGCACAGATGATCCGATGCGTGATGTTGCTAACGAGTTGAATTATGCAGTTGCAAATATCGATAAAGCCGTTACGACCTTGAAAGTACAGAACCGTACTCAGTGGGGAGTACTCTGTCGTATTCGTATGGCTGCTGAGAATGGTGATTGCGATGATGTTTTGCATTTCTGCAAAGAGATGGAACAGAATTGGGATAAGGTCGCAGAGATTGAAAACAGACTGAAGACTTGATTAGTCTTTGTTTTTCTTTTCGAGTTCACGAACCCGTTTTATAAGTTCCGGCAGTCCTGACTGGGCTGCCAAAACTCTTGATGCTCGTTTAATTTCCCGTGCCGGTGTGCCTCTTACGATCGTGCCGGCCGGGATTGATTTTGACACTCCCGATTGGGCACTTATTTTGACACCGTCGCCAATATTAAGATGACCAGCTAATCCTGCCTGCCCACCCATAATGACCCCATTGCCAACTTTGGTTGAACCCGAAATTCCAACTTGCGCTACTATGATACAATGGCTTCCGATTTCGACATTGTGTGCGATCTGAACAAGATTATCGATTTTGGTTCCGAAACCAATTTTGGTAGGTCCCAAAGCACCGCGGTCGATTGTAGAATTGGCTCCAACTTCGACCAGGTCTGAAATCTCGACCCAACCAATCTGTTTGATTTTTTTGAGCCCATCGGGTGACTCTGCAAATCCAAAACCATCTGATCCAATGACAACACCTGAGTGAATTATTACACCATTGCCGATACGACTTCCATTTAGGATGCGCACACCGGGGTAAATCATGCAATCCTTGCCGATCACAACGTCGTTATCAATAAAGACAGATGATAACAATTGGGTGTTAGCACCAATTTCCGATTTGCCTTCAATATGACAGAGCGGACCGACTCCTGCGTCGTCACCGATAGTTGCATCGGGATTGACTACGGCACTCTTATCAATTCCAACAGGAACTTTACGTTCGGTTGGATATAGTATGTCAATGATATGGGCAAAGGTTAGATATGGATTCTCACTTCGCAGAGATGGGATCTCGGTGCATTCGGTTTCATTATCAAGCACCAGTGCCGATGCTTTGGTTGTCGGGATATGTTTTTGGTATGCTTTGTTGGCAACAAAACTAATGTCACCTGTCCCGGCCTTTTCGATAGGAGCAGCTCGGTTAATTATAACTGAGCTGTCTCCCTGCAATTTTGCGCCAACCTTAGAGGCCAGCTCTTCAAGAGTGAAAGAATATTTATTCTTCAACTTTATCGAGGTACTCCAGAATTTGGTCTGTGACTTCAAGCGACGGATTGATGTACCCGAGTCCACTCTCATTGGTAAAGATAACATCGTATCCTTCGGCTTCTGAGAACATTTCGATTGCACGAGTAACTTTGTTGACCAATGGAATCATAAGTGATTCCTGTCTTTTTTCGGCTTTGCCACCGGGTCCGAAAGTTGTCCGGGTGTATGCATCCAGATTTTCTTTCTTGGTAATAATAGTAGCTTCGCGCTCAGCTCTTTTTTCTTCTGAAAGGATCAGTTTTTGTTTTTCATATTCGCTAACTAAATCCTGCAGTGTTTGTTGCATTTCGATAGCTTCATCTTCCCAGGCTTTGATTTCAATCCTGAGTTGTTCTTCGGCTCTTGCCCAATCGGGATAAGCGACTTGAATCTTTTGATCATTTACCCAGCCAACTTTAAGACCCTGTGCGGCAACATCTGTTGTAGCGGCAGAGAGAACCAAGAGGGCAGCAAATCCGAGTAGAGCGAGGGTAAGATATTTGCGCATGAATTTTCTCCAGAAAATATAATGTTATCTAAATGTTGTTCCAATTTGGAAGTGTGTGCGCCAACCGCGATCATCGCCGTTGGGAGGATTTTGAAGCGGCTTTGCAAAATCAAGTCCGATCGTACCAATGCCTGGTACAACAATTCTGAATCCGGCACCAGCTCCACTATATAAGTCAGACAATGATCTGAAATCTTTTATATCAAGCCAGCTATTACCGGCATCAAAGAAAAATATCCCATAAATAGATCGTTCTACAATCGGGAACTGGACTTCGATATTTGTGACAAACATAAAGTTACCACGCACACGCGATTTGAAGCTCTGGGTTGTGGTATCTGAACGATCAATAATGATATTGTCATCAATGTCGGTGTAATGTCTAATTGTAAATGTTGTATCTGATTGAGTTATGATCGAATCAGGTGTCAGGCTGCCATCATCATAGCCGCGAACAATTCCATCATAGGCAGTTCCGCCCGGTGTGTATCGATCAGAAATTAGGACTGTACTATCGGAGTCAAACGGAGATTCAATAGCACCAAATTGTACTCTGGCGGCTAAAGCAAATTTCCAAAAGAGAGGGACGAACTTAGCTACTGAAAATGAATGTTTTCGATACTCCCAGAAGCCACCGAATGGCCCCCCGGTCTGTGATATCGTATATGCAATTTTAGAGCCTCTGGTAGCAAATTCCGGCAAGTTTCTTGAATCTCTGGCTACTGTAAATGAAAGTTTCGCTGCAGTGTTCCATCTTTCTTGATAGGTCAGAATGGATCCTGGGTGTGGACCTAAGCTTACACCCCTCAAAGCACTTGTCGAATCAATAGTACGTGCGGTGTCGGTCTGATGAAATACATAAGTCGTGTCATAGAAATTAGCGTATGAATTCTGTTGTTCAAAACTATCATCAAAATCGGCGAATTTGTTACGTTCTAAATTTACACCTATAAATGCACGAGTGTAACTATCCGGCCATTTTAGGCGTCGTCCCAGCCTGATAGCAGCACCCTGGCGACTCTCGGTATAGTCAGAGAACCAGCGACGGCGCATTGCGAAGACGTCTGTACCGAGAAGGGTAGGTCTGCCAAAGAGGTATGGTTCGGTGAAAGATACATTTAGAGAATTACGGTTTTTACCAAACTCAATATTGAATGAAAGGTTTTGTCCGTTACCACCTAGATTTGGAATGCCCATACCAACTGAGCCAACCATTTTGTCGGTAGAATTATAACCTGCTCCCGCAGAAATTTGGCCGGTCTGTTTTTCTTCAATTTTGAATTCTACGTCAACATCACCATTTGGCAGGTCTATCGGTATCGGTTCAACGCCGGCAAAGTAATTCAAGGCCATTGCTTCACGAATTGAGCGAATTAACAATGAACGGTTAAATATTTGACCGGGATAAACTCTCAGTTCACGTCGGATAACTTTTTCTTTGGTCTTTGTATTACCGACTATCGTAATGTGTCTGATATGTGAGGGGAGGCCTTCGGTAATCGAATACTTTACATCAATGAGAGAGTCTCTCGTTGTTCTTTCGTCATATACCTGCACATGGAGACGTCCTACATCCTGATAGGCAGTATATAGCTCCATCAATGATTCATCATACTCATCGGAATTGAACGATTTACCGGTTTCATATTTTAAGAGGGATGAGAGAAATTCCTCGGGAAGGATTTTTGTTCCTTCAAAAGAGATATCTCCGAAATAATACATCGGTCCTTCATAAACTTCGAGATAGACAATCATTCGATTGGTTGAGTCGTTAATAGAAGTAGAATCAGAAATCATGTACGCATCGATGTACCCTAAGTTATGATAAGTTGCTATAACCTTCTCAAGGTCTTCTTCGTACTTGTCCTGTGCGAAGTCAGAACTTTTCAAGAAGCCACGTTTGCGGTTTCGCATTTTCTTGATTAGTGTATTTGTTTCAACTCGTTCATTGCCAGTTATAACAACACTTTTAACTTTTACTTTTGATCGTTCAACGACTGAGTAAATGAGTGTAGCTTCGGTTGAGTCTGTGTTATAATCGAGCGAGCCTGTGACAGTTGCCTGGAAATAACCTTTCTCGGCATACTTGTCGATAATTTTCTGTCTCTTTTCATGAACCAGAAAAGGAGAAATATATCCGCCGATACCAAGGCCTAAAGATTCCTTGATATCTTTGGTTTTGATCTTCTTGTTTCCGGTGATATCAAGCCCAATGAGTTTGGGAAGTTCTATAACTACCACAATAGCTTTAAGGCCACCGGTTACTTCTTCCGCCTCTATCTGGACATCATAGAATATACCGAGTCCATAGAGCCGTTTGATAGATTCCTGAATAGCGGTTTGATTAAGTGGTGAACCTATATAAATAGAGGTAACACCAAGGATAAGTGTTTTTGAGGCGATAAGGTTTCCCTCCACCTCAATTGCAACAACCTTATAATCTGATTGAGCTGTAACTGTTCCTGCGATACCAAATATCAACAGGCAGACCCAAAGAGCCGTCCATGCTCTGTTTGCCATTAAATCACTCCCCGGTGTTTGATAATGTTAGGGTGTGACGATTTTGGCGATTTTGATTTCGGTGAAATCCTGACGATGCCCCTGTCTGAGGCGGTACTTGGTGCGTCGTTTGTATTTATAGATTTCAATTTTATCATCTTTACCATGACTGACAACTTCCACTTGAATTTTTGCACCGTCAACGAACGGTGTTCCAACCAGTGATGTGTCAGAAGTTTTCACCATCATCACATCCGCGATGTCAAATTTACCACCAGATTCAACATCCTGGTGTGGAACTTTAATAACAGAGCCTTCTTCTACTGAGTACTGGAATCCGGCGAATTTAAAAACAGCGTACATTTATTGCCTCCGAAAGGGTCAAAATCATTATCCGATTTAGAGTTAAGCCAAGAAACTTACTCAAAAAGGTCGTCAAGTCAAGGCCTTTTTCTGCCGGTTTGCTGTCAAAATAAAATCATTTTCCAGTTTAGACTCAAAACCAAGCTTTGTTCTGAGTTTAGACGATTAAATGAGGCTCAAGTTCCCTAAAAAACAGGTCACTTTACTAAATAGTTAAAAAGGAGCCAGATTGGTGATTGCCCTTGGGGAGTTCAGTTGTATATTGGTTAGCTCCAATCTCAAACTGTTGGTTCAATTAAGCTTATGAGTATAGACGGTACAAAAAGACGATTCGATTTAAAGGCTCCATTCCCACCCCGAGGTGATCAGCCTAAGGCTATAAAAGAGTTAGTGGAGGGTCTCGAAGCAGGCCTTCAACACCAAACCCTGCTTGGAGTTACGGGGTCGGGGAAAACCTTCACTATAGCCAATATGATTGCCCAGCATGGTCGTCCGGCTCTGGTTATTTCACATAATAAGACTTTGGCAGCGCAACTATATGGTGAGCTAAAGGCGTTTTTCCCCAATAATGCAGTCGAATTCTTTATCAGTTACTACGATTATTACCAGCCGGAAGCATATTTACCAACGACTGATACCTATATTGAAAAAGATACGAATATCAATGAAGATATTGACCGTCTTCGTCTGAGAGCTACAGCATCACTATTGGAGCGCGATGATGTGATAGTAGTCGCCTCAGTTTCCTGCATTTACGGTCTTGGCTCGCCCGAAGAATACAAAAAGCAGATGCTCTTTTTTGAGGTTGGCGAAAATTATGATCGTGATGATGCGATTCGTCAATTGATTAATGTTCATTATAATCGAAATGAAGTTGATTTTTCACGTGGAAATTTCCGAGTGCGTGGAGATACACTTGAATTGATTCCGGCCTATTTTGAATATGCTATCAGAATTGAATTCTATGGTGATGAGATAGAACGACTGTCAATCATTGATCCTCTTACGGGAGAAATTATTGAAGAGAAAAAGAAAGTTGCAATTTTTCCTGCCAAACATTTTGTAACATCTCCCGACGCACTCGAAACATCAATCACTCAGATCGAAGCAGAATTAAAAGCGAGGCTCGAAGTTTATCGTGGTCTTGACATGCTCCTTGAAGCTCAACGAATTGAGATGCGCACTAAGTATGATATCGAAATGCTGCGCGAGATTGGTTATTGTTCGGGAGTTGAAAATTATTCGAGGTATTTGACTGGTCGTGAAGCAGGGGAGAGACCAAAATGTTTGATGGATTTCCTGCCGAATGATTTTGTGACAATTATCGACGAGTCACATCAGACAATCCCTCAGGTACGAGGTATGTTTGCGGGTGACAAGTCCCGAAAAGAAGTTCTGGTTGAGCATGGTTTCCGTCTTCCATCGGCCATGGATAACAGACCGCTTTTCTTTGAAGAGTTTGAGAGTCAGGCGAAAAAAGTCGTTTATGTCTCTGCGACACCGGCTGACTATGAATTAGAAAAATGTGGTGGAGTAGTTGTTGAGCAGG
>JAUVAR010000088.1 GCA_030591625.1 Candidatus Zixiibacteriota bacterium | reverse complement strand
TATCCAGGTGGAGGACTCGCCTACGAAGACTCATCTGCATTCAATGGAAGTCCATTAGTATCCAAAACACGACATGGTTTCATAACTTATGTTTGGAAATCTCAAGTGTCGGTCATTGACGGTACTCCTGTTGAAGGTGTTTATCAATGGACGCTTGCCGTCCACGACAAAACAAGTGCGGACTTGTGGACAATCTTTCATGGTTCGTTCCAATTATATACAGGTGGTAATTTTGCCGACGCTCTCGATTCGGCTACGTATGCCAGGCGGAACTACAGCGAAGTATCAAACCTAAACGGATTCAATCCTGCAACTGATTCAGTCAAGGCGTCATCAGATATTTATTCCATTAGTGGCTCAACTACAACAGCTGCAAATATCGCAGCAGCCTTTGATGGCAGTGCAGCCACACGGGCTCCAGTATATTTATCAAAACTTGATGTAACAAGCAGCACCGAGACAGCTGTAATATTCAAGAGTACAGCCGCCGGCTATTATGGACTTTTCATTGATGGTGATACAGCTATGATGATAAATGGATCCGTTGCAGATATCGTTGCTGATATTGATGGCACGATCACACCTACTGACAGCAATGCGTCCGGAGAAACTCTTGCCCGTCTAAGTGATTCGAGTTCATTTCAGGGTTCGTTGTCAGGTACAGCGATTGCAGATGCTGTATGGGATGAGCCTGCAACGTCGCACTCTACAGCAGGGAGCTTTGGATATTATCTTGATGAACAAGTATCAGGACTCGGTTCCGGCAATGGTCTCTATAGCTGTACAATAGTTGCGTATGATTCTATGAGTGCGCTCAAAATAAATGATGTCAATCTCACCGTTCGTTCGGTCGATCAATCGTCACTTATTGCAACAGCAGTTAGTAACAGTAATGGTGAAGCTCATTTCAATCTTGATGCTGACAGTTTCCTTGTGATTGCAAGAGCCTCAGGATATACATTTGAAAGCTACGACACAATTGTTGTCAGTGGTGCTGCTATTGATACGATCAATGGTTATATCTTCAATCCAGGTGCTCCTCAGGCTCCAGGGCTCTGTCGAGTTTATGGCTACTTGATCAATATTGAGGGTGATGCCGAATCAAATGTAACTGTTACAGCCAGCTTGCTCGGAGGTATAGCCAAGTCTGGATCGTTGTTAGTGTCACCATTCACAGTTTCAACCAACTCAGATAGTAGTGGTTATTTCTTCCTTGATTTGATTCCGTCGGATTCGTTGTCCGGTAGTAACAGGATGTATGAAATTAGTATTTCCCGATATGATGGAACGATAATGCGCAAACGATTAACTGTTCCGGCAGATTCACTTTGGCAACTTGTTTGGTAATCATATAAACATAAACACTCAAAAAGGGGTAAACAATGAACGAAGCATTTCTTGGTATGATCACTTCATGGACAGGATTATTTGGCACCATAGGTCTGACTATGGCTGGATATCTTGCACAGAGATATGTTATACCGTTTCTTAAAATTGGAAAGCGGCAGAATTATGCAACTTACATTTCTGTAATTGCAGATGAACTGATTGATGAACTCAGGTTGAAATATCCTGACAAAAAATGGCTTGAGCATCTTGATGATCTGCTTGAACGACTTGTTGATATCTGTAGTATTTCACCGGAGATTGCAAGCCGTGCGCTCAGAGCTTCAGCTGCAAGAAAGTAAGCATAAAAAAAGCCGTCAAACAAATGACGGCTTTCTTTTTTTGCACACATTCATTAGTAACAGGGAGTGGAAGCGGTACCGAAAAGAAAGTTCAGATAGAAAACGATATCTGTAATATTAACATAGTTATCACAGTTCGCGTCTGCTCTTGCTCCTCCACCTGAGGGTGCCAATCCCCCCTTAGTAATGAAATCTATAAGTAATAACAAATCGACAATATCAGCCTGACCGCTTTGATTGTAATCACCCGGCCTGAAAACAGATGAACAATTATTCTTTATAAGAACACTTGAACTTGCTTCCATATTGGTTTCATCCCGACCGACAGCTGTCAAGAAATATAACGAATCCTGTTCCAATGATGCTGCCTGAAGATCGTAAGACCATCCATCGGCTCCATTCATATCAAAGCCAAGCAGAGCTCGAGAGATTGTCCATGAGTTTGCAGCAATTGAAATCATAACATCAACAACCTGCCAGGAACCAGCATAGAATAGTTCGGAATTAGTTCCATTCTTACGCATTTGGAATATTTCAAGAATGCCACCATGAGGATTATTCACCCTGACATAAAAACTATTGTCTGGTTGCAGCCAATCCTGAAAACCATCGACTGCGAGATAAATAGCAACACCACCCGATAGACCAATTATTGTAGCTCGTTGTTCTTCTTCAACCCATGATCGCAATTGGAAATAATCTGGATTTCGTTTCAACTCAAAGTTGAGATTATCACCATGTTGTTTTGAGTATGCAATCAATCCGGCATACATAGCATCATCACGAGTACCAAGATTCTCCCTTGTTTTAAACAGAGATGCAAATTCTTCGGTGATTAATTCAATACTTGATGATGCCCCGGATACCAGTCCTCGGTTCTGCCACAAAGTGGTTGCCACTGCGGCTGCCACAGGACCAGAATAATATGACCCGAACTCACCATTGCTGGCGTAATTTCCATCAGATGGATTACCGTTTACATCTCCAACCGATGTCTGACTCATACCTGTAAGTCCTGCAGAGTAATTAGTTTTGGCTAAGGTTCTGTAAATCTGAACAAACAATAGATTTTCATCAGGTGAATTCATAATAACTGACATCGGTGGACAAATATCGTCACCGTTATCTGGAGTTGTAATAATTGAAATTGGTGGGGTTGGTTCTACAAAGACCTGAACAACATTTGAGGAGCTTCGTCCGAGTGTATCATAGATAGTTGCTCGAATAGAGTAATTTCCTTCCGGCAGTCCGGTTGGATTCCATGTAAAGCTAAGACCGTGCCCTGCTCCATTGGCATTGATACCATCACGAATAGGAGCGTAATCATCAAAATCTCTTCCAATCTCAACGTACGATCCACCAGATGAATATTCAAAAGAGGCATAGTCGATAATTGACGAGCCCGAAGAATCAAAACACCACAATTCGGTTGCTCCATAGACTGAGCCACCATCTGCAGGAATTAATATGGCAGTTGTTGGAGCTGGTTCAGACCCACCTCCTGAACCACCAGGTACACCCGCAGCTTCCATCGCGAGACGTCCGGGGAAACTATATAATTCATTGTTAGTTAAATCAATCCAACCAACTTCTTCATCCCAAATATTGAAAGATGTACATGGAATAGGTATAGAATCGCAGAGTACATCCGCTCCAACACCTGGATCAATTTGATTAGCAATAAAGAATCCGGCAAAGAAAGGTTCATTTACAACTATTGGTTCATCAAGAGGAATCCAGATATTGTACATCCCGCCACCGTCAGGAACCACAAGTTCCCAATCCTGTGAAATTGCAAGAACGGTCCCGGGGACCGGGCAACCTGCAACAGTTGTATAATCAACAGCTTCGATATCGACTGAGACAATCAACGGCGTACCGGTATTAAAAATCATTGGCATATTGATTTCTGTAATTGTAAATGGATATGGATTTTGACAGCTATTGGCTGGGTCAATCAGGGATTTGTAAAGTTCCATCCCGGTGACCCATGAACTAATCCGATAAACTATTTCGCCATTATCAGAAACGAAGCAAGTATCAGCAGTGGCTAAAGAATGTGCAGCACGTAGTTCGGCAGGATTGTAATCGCCGATTTTTTCAACTCTGGCGGTAGATTTGTCAGCAGCAAGAACAGATGTAGAAAGAGCAGCTATCAGAAATAGAGCCGCCCAAGGCGAGCGATTCGACATTTTTATCTCCAGTTTGTCTATAATTTGTTTCCTACCTTGATTATCGAGCTTTTCGGCTTATACTTGACATTATCAGGCCGAAAAAGGACCATAAATTGTTACTAAAGGAGCATTCCGCCGGTGGAAAGCGACAAACAGAAAAGATTAGCAATGAAAAAGCCCGACTGGCTTAAGGTTAGACTGACCTCAGGAGCCGAATTTGGTAAGGTTAATGCTTTACTAAATGAGAGTGGCCTTGATACTGTATGTCGTGCCGCTAACTGCCCAAACCGTGGCGAATGTTTTGGGAGAGGTACAGCTACTTTTTTAATACTTGGTCCCAACTGTACTCGCAATTGTAGATTCTGTGATGTTAAAAATGGTCCAATGACAGCACCAGACCCAACTGAACCGGTTCGGGTTGCAGAAGTTTCTGCCAAGCTTGACCTAAAACATATTGTGATTACCTCTGTTACTCGTGATGACCTGCCAGATGGTGGTGCCGAACAATTTGCCAAAATTATTATTGAGATAAGGAAACGTTTGCCCTCAAGTAGAATTGAAGTGCTAACTCCTGATTTCAGAAAATGTCCCGAGGCGATCAATATTATAATTGAGGCAGCACCAGATATTTTTAATCATAATATCGAAACTGTACCACGTCTCTACTCCGAAGTAAGACCTGGGGCCGACTATAAACACTCACTCGAATTATTAAGGTTAGTAAAAGAGAGAAGTGAGATAAAAACAAAATCAGGTCTAATGGTTGGTCTTGGTGAAACGACAACCGAGCTCAAGACTGTGTTCAAAGATCTGAACAATGCATCTGTGGAATTCCTGACGATAGGACAATACCTATCTCCATCGGCTAATCATCTGCCCGTAAAAAGATACTATCCGCCCGAAGAGTTCAACGATCTTTCATTGTTGGCACGAAATGCAGGCATCAATAAAGTGTTCGCTGGTCCGTTGGTTCGTTCTTCATATATGGCCGACTCACTATAGTTTTTAACGTTATCCCAAATTCTAAGCTCAATTTTTCAACATTAGCTGTTTACTGCCTATTTTAGGGTAAGAACTATCCGATAAGTGAAAGATAACGTGAGAAAGAAGGATTGTTTTATGCTCGGTTTGGATAAGTCACAACTCGTAGTAGTTGATGATGAGCAATACATTTGTAACATCATTACCGAATGTCTCGCTGACGAAGGCTATGCTATAGCTACGTTTTGTGATCCACGTCAAGCGCTTGAATTCATTGAAAATAATTCTGTAGATATAGTGCTAACTGATCTTGTAATGGGTGAATATTCTGGAGTGCAGGTTGTTGAAAAAGCACTCTCTACTCATGAAGATGCAATAGTCATTCTTATGACAGCTCATCCAACTTTACAGACAGCGATTTCAGTCTTAAAACGTGGTGCTTATGATTTCCTCGTCAAACCATTCAAACTTGATCTTCTCAGAGCAACAGTTCGTCGTGGTTTAAACCACCAAAAAGTTATCAGAGATAATCTTAATTTGAGAGGACAGGTCGAATTCCTGAAAGCGGCCAAATCTTCTGCTCCAGGTGACAATTTGACAACCTATCTGCAAATGGTATTAAAATCATCTATGACTGAGTTATCTGCAACTGCTGCCGCAGTTGTTACTATCCAGTCATCATCTAATGATATTGATCAGATTGTGGTTGAGGCGGATGATCCGGCCTTTCGTGAAGAACTCCTTGATCTTACTCCGACTGAAGAATTGATTAAAACAGGCAATAAGAAACCACTTATAAGATCTGAAAAGATCGTATATGATGGTAATAATATTTCAAAAATTATGATTTCTCAGCCGATAGTTCTTGGTTCAAAATGCCATGGACTGATAAACCTGCTGATTCTTTCGAGGTTCAACCGTGTTAACCAGGGACAATTAGATGTCCTTTCGATTCTCGCAAGTTCCGCCGGATCGGCTATTGCCAATCAGCGACTTTATCATGAGCGTAAAGCATCTTATTTTCAAGCGATTCGTGGTTTGGCTAATTCGATTGAAGCAAGAGATCCTTATACTGCCGGTCATACTGATCGGGTTACCAAACTTGCGGAGCTGCTTGCTCGTGAGCTCGGATGGGATCAGCAACGTCTTGATAATCTCATAATGGGTTGTACGATTCATGACATCGGCAAGATTGGTGTCCCTGATTCTATATTGAATAAACCATCAAAACTGACAGATCAAGAGATGGCACAAATGCAAAAGCATCCTTCCCTTGGGCACCGGATTGTCAAAGGTATTGCCCTCTTTAAACCAGCTATTCCATACATCATCGGGCACCATGAACAGTATGATGGTTCTGGATATCCCAGAGGTTTGAAGGGTGATGATATTCCGATTGAAGGGCGTCTCCTGGCGGTTGCTGATACGTTTGACGCAATTATGTCAGATCGACCATATCGAGCCGGAGCAAAACTTTGTATCGCGATTGGTGAACTTATTAAATTCTCCGGAACTCAATTTGATCCAAAGCTGGTTATAGTCTTCATCGAAATGATTCGTCAGGAAAAAATTGATTTAAGAGAGCTATATGGCCGCGAGCATGATTTGAGCTGTCTTAAGACCGTATCTACCGAAACGGCACCGGCGTAAAAGATAACAGAAAAATCAATATCGCTACATAACCAAGGATGAGAGCTTGTCGTCCGGGTGGTCGTCTGTCATTTAATGTCGGTGGGTGAGCAAGTTTGGATATAAAACCAAAAGCTGCAAAAATCCACCATATCACCGACTGAAATCCAAGCAGAATCAATCCTCCAAAAACAAACCAGGCCAGCTTCTTCTGTCTCTTTCCAAGTAATCCATAGGCAACATGCCCACCATCAAATTGACCCATCGGTAACATATTCAAGGCGGTAACCAAAAGTCCAACCCAGGCCGCAAAGGCAGCCTCGGTAAAAAGATATACATCGCCCGGTTGGGCCGATCCAATCAATATTGGTACCATTGTTTTGATTAGTATCGATTCTCCCTCCAACGTAAAAGTAAGCTGTCCAATTCCAACCATTGAAGCAGGCAGCATGATTGAATTTGAAAGACCATAGATCAGCCATACAAGGGCAACAATCCAGCCGGCAACAGGCCCCCAGGCGCCAACTTCAATCAGGTCACGTCGGTTCCAAAACGGAGATTTTGATTTTATCAAAGCACCGAAAGTCCCAATAAGGTTTGGTGCCGGTATAAAATATGGCCATGAAGTAATTATTCCTCGACGACGACCGGCAATAAAATGACCCATCTCATGCACCAGTAAAATTGAGATCAAAGCGAGTGTAAACTCAATCCCAGCACCTTGACCGAGAGCATCCAGAGTTCGTTGGACATTTTGTACAAATGATAAATCCGGTAATGACCTTAAAAAGAATACAGGCGTAAAGTAAACAGACAATAGAGTCACTATGAATAGAAATATATTTAGAGGAGGGATACTTAACCTGCGATGAGGATCTATAGATAATAGAATTTGCTCTGATGTTTCATCTACAGAATATTTGTAGCCCGCAAGTTTGAGACGATCATCCAGGAGTTTCAGACATTGGACTTGATCAAACCGGCAGGTCATCCTGACATCAACTTTGTTAGTGGTCGAATAAACCGCATCTATAATAAATAGATCAGCCAACAACGGGGTCAGAAATTTCAGGTCTCTGTCTGTTTCAGATAATGTCATAGACTGACTATACGAATGATATCAGTTTCATGACAGAAAAAAAAGAGGCGAGAGCAAATTGCTCTCGCCTCAAGGGTTCTATAATCGAATCAAAGAATCGACTTTAGAGAGTCCAGTCACCTAACGGACATGGACCCATGGCGACATAGTAGTCCCACAAGTACAGTACGTCAGTTTGATCAACACCACCGTCAGCATTTACGTCACCGCAGTGAGCGAAAGGCATGGCAGTAGGACCAGCATTGTTGACTGTTTCAACAAGATAAACGACATCGGCAAGTCCGCCAACAGCGCCATCATTGTTTACATCGCCACGGCCAAATCCAAGCATCTTGTTCAACAGGGCAGCCTGTGGAGCGAGGTACTCGTCAGTGGTTGTAGCATCTATAACGTCAGTGTAGTATGCAGTGGCAATTGCTACCGAGAACGTACCGTTAGGTTCGAAATCGTGTGTAGCATATGTGTACATAGCATCACCGTCATCAGCAGTACTTGCATCATGACCATAAGGCGTATTTGGAGCCATAGACATGTAGAAGTAAACTGAATCCCAGTTATTTCCATCAGCATCATTGAGCATGAACTGAGCGCGTTCCATATTGAAAGCGTTCAACATACCTTCAAATCCGCAACCGAAAGGAATAACTGTGAACGAGGACTGAAGTTCAGTTCCAGCGTCTGTAGTTACCCAACCAGTAGAGATCGAATGATCATAGTATGTTGTATCCCAATTTGCATCGGAATGATCAACTACTACGTCGTTATCGTAGAAACCACCGAGCTTCCAGTCAGGAACAGCATTGCCGTTACGTTCTGTGAAGTCCAGGATTTCAACCCAAACGTTGTTGAGTGCTGCAAAACCAGCAGGGGCATCAAGAACAGCGAATGAACGCGTGTTACCAGATAGACCCATAGTGGAATCGTTATCAAATGGAGGATTGTCAATCTGCCAATCCCATCCACCGGCACCGTCGTCGAAATTCTGGACGGAGTCAATGAAGGATTTGAAGATCATGTCACCTAAGAGAGCGTCAAAATTGACACCATCAGAGGTGATATCACCAAGGGCAACACCAGTTGCAATGGCAGGTTTACAAGAGTTATCGATATAGTTAGGATCAGCCTGAGCTGAAATCCAGTTATATCCAGCGCTTCTCCAGTCCATCGAGTTCATGGCAAGACGTTTCTGAGAAACACCATAAACAAGGGAGCCACCAAAGATAGCGTTAGACATATCATCAACAACCATGTTTTCAACATCACCAGGATAATCGTTATCACCGATTCTCATGTGGTTGAAAATTGGAGTATGGTTTGCACCACCAGCACCAAAGAAGAGTCTGGTTGTATCCTGCAAACAACCACCAACCAACGTCAGATTAAGCTGAGGTAGGCGTGAGTTGTCATTGAGGAAGTAGTCAGGATCGTCATGTGCGATTTCGACGTAGAAGGACTGAGGTCCACGGTTGACGAGAGGTCCATCAACGTGTACAACGATGTCAGCAAGTTCGCCAGCACCAAGTACAAGACCACCACCAGCAGGTTCAAATACGTCACCTGCATATGTGCCATTTTCCATCAGGAAGCCAGGAACAGCCATCGCGGAACTATTAG
>JAUVAR010000215.1 GCA_030591625.1 Candidatus Zixiibacteriota bacterium | reverse complement strand
TTTTGAGTTGATTGAATTGCAAAAATCTACTTTGCAGTATCTTACGATGGTTGGCAAAACAAATTTCCTGGATCAGTACTGGCGTGAGCATGATTCAGATCCTGATACTCCAGAAATCGAGAACAGACTTAACTTGATTAAACTATATGAATATGCCAATAGACACTGGTCTGTAAATTTTGAAAATAATGATGGATGGTCAACTGATCGAGGGCGAATTTTACTCTCCAAGGGACATAGGGATGAAATAGATGATTTTCAAACACCTGTAAATGGCAATCCATTCACCGTTTGGTACTATCATTCTATTAAAGAGGGTGTGATCTTTGTATTTGAAGATAAACATGGGTTTGGTGATTACAACCTTGTTCATTCAAATCTTGAGGGTGAAATTTATTCAAAAGCCTGGGATCAACTCTATCGAGAAGGATTTGTTGCCAGTCAATAAAATCAGAGTTGAAGATTTAAAGAATAAAAAAAGCCACCTCATTGAAGGTGGCTTTTTTCATTATCGTTAGATTCTTAATGGCCATGACCAGCCGTGGCCTTCTTGGCCGGTTCACCGGGAGTTCTTCTCGTGCGCTTCACAGGAATAGTGAAACGAGAAGTTTTGTCATCATTCAATTCAATCGTGAATGATTTTTCAAAAGATGTCTCGATTGCATCCGGTCTTAATTTCAAAATACCCTGAGCACTTTTACCAGCTTCAACCCTGTCAGGAAGCTGCAGGTCAAAAACACCTTCAGGCTTGGAAATGAGTGTTACAGTTAAATCCTTATCGGAAACGTTTGTAATGTTGAACTTCATTTCATCGCGTACCTTGGTCGGGCTGAATTGAGAGATATCAAGTTTATAAGGCTTGATGATCAAAGGGTATGTAGAATCGGGACGAGCTACAACATTTGTGATAATAGTCACAGATTTATGTGGCGGACCTTCATTCGTTTCGATTCTTGGCTTCTTGGTCATTTTATTACGATATCGTTTTGTATTGAAAATAATCTCTAAACGTGTGCTGTCACCGACAGCCAACTCCTTATTTTCCAGAGGAGCTTGTGTGCATCCTCAGCCAGGTACCACTTTTAGTATTTTCAACGAATCATCACCGGCTGATTTGAGCCAGAAGATGTGAGATATTTTTGAATTCTGCGGTGCAAAACCGAAGTTGAATTGGTCATTTTCAATCAAGAGGCGTGGAGCCGCACTGATTGAACAAGCACCAAAAATCAGACTTGCCAGCAGAGTAATCAGAATTGTTTTTTTCATTAGATAGCTATTCTCCTAATTCTTATACCAAATATAGTCATTTCTTTGCTTTCGTCAACAATGAACCTCTTTTTACTAAAGAACAGGTCAGAGGTATTGTAACTGTTTGTATTTCATTATCGTCAACACTAATCAAAATCGTGAATGAATCGCTTAAATATTCACTCCACTCACTTGATTTGAGTGATATTCTGATTCTGTCAGCTTTAGCGGCTCCGAGTGAATCAGGTACGACAATATTGAATTTATCGGGTGTATTTATAAGTGAGAGCTTGATATTCTCTTCGGTTAAGTTACGAATAGTAATAGATTTCTTTATATCAGCAGTTGATTTCGGTTTCTTGAGAAATACAGGCTTAAGTGGCAGGCTGACTAACTGGCGGTCTAATTCTTCGGGTGATCCACAGACTGCGGAAAAATCAATTCGTAAAGGTTTATTTGAGTCTTCTGTGAAAATATAGGCAGGACGAGTTTCAAGACCGCTCGAATTACGAGTATCCCAGAATATTCTGACTGCTGTGGAATCACCCGGTAACAGATCAAATTGTGTCGGCTCGGCAATCATACAGCCACAACCGGTTCTGATTGAACTTACCCTAATCGTGTCATCACTAATAGAACGGCAGTAAAAAGTTCTTGATATAACAGACTCTGAGGGAGTAGCACCAAAATAGAAGCTATCCTCATTTAAAATGAATCCACTCTGAGCCAGAGTTTGACTACCAAGCAAAAAAAGAACAATTAATGTCAGAATACGTATATTCATATAAACCTTATAAACTAAATTTATAACTCTGTTCCAGAACATTATATTTAAAGGTTAAGTTGCAGGCCGTCAAGGAGTTTGCAGTTATTTTAGCTTGTGCAAGAATGGTTCATACGTTAATATTTTTTAAATGATGAATAGTAGGGTGGATAGATGCTTGTAATTGAAACACAGGACCTCACGAAGATATATGAAACTGGCCTGAAAAAGGGAAATATTACTGCCCTCAATGGCCTTTCGATTGGTATCGAAGCAGGAGAGATTTTTGGACTGCTCGGTCCTAATGGGGCAGGGAAAACTACGCTCGTAAAGATTCTCTTAAATATTACCAAGGCAACTTCTGGATCAGTAATGATAAATGGTTTAGATCCAAGTGACCCGCGTTCGCGGGCGAGAGTTGGCTTTCTTCCCGAGAATCATCGTTTCCCTACCCATCTAACCGGAAAAGGCTTATTAATGCTTGCAGGCCGTCTGCATGGGATGTCTGATACGGAGATCAAAGAGAAATTGTCGGAGCTGCTCGAATTGGTCGGAATGAAACGTTGGGCTGATACGATGATCACCAAATACTCCAAAGGTATGGCGCAGAGGATTGGGCTTGCTCAGGCTCTTATTGCTGATCCTGATCTGATTTTGCTCGATGAACCGACAGATGGGGTTGATCCGGTTGGTAAAGCAGAAATCAAAACTGTATTGCAGAAGCTCAGGTCGCGCGGTAAAACGATCCTTTTGAATTCGCACATGCTATCTGAGGTTGAGATGATTGCCGACAGGGTTGCTATTATGAACAAGGGGAAAGTAATCAAGGTCGGTTCTGTTGATGACTTCACCAAACGAGCGATGCGCTATGAAATTGAAGCTGAGATCGGGAATGAACGGTTTACGATTCCTGAAGAAGTTGGCAAGCTTGTTACAATTAAAACAAACATGATGACGGTTGATCTCACTCATATCGATCAACTTAATACGATTATAGATCAACTTCGCACAAAACGAATAGCGATTCGTTCGATCCAACCAACACGAATTTCACTTGAGCAATCGTTTATTGATACGATTGAGGGTACCGGGGGGACTTCTGTATGAGAGGAATATTACACGATACTGCGAACGAACTGCTGACGCGAAAACTCTATTGGGTTTTTGTCATTATTACAGGGCTGGCCATCCTTGCAATTATGGGAGTTGATAATATTGATCTGAAATTTCAGGGGATGGGTGATCCGAATCTTGGAGAGTTGAACGAGGCGTTTGGCAATCCGATGTTAATCGGGTTTTATTCTTTCTTAGGGTTTCTCGGTATAATAGCATTTTTAGCAAGTGCTAATGTCTTTCCGGGAATGCTTGAACGGGGTAGAGCTGAATTCTATTTTTCAAAACCAGTAACCCGCACGTTTTTATATCTGTCGAAATTCTTTTCAATCTGGCTGGTATATAGTGCAGTATTAGTTATCTGTGGTCTTTCTGTATATATGGCACTTTGGTTTTTCCACAGTATTAGCGATTCATCATTCTTGCTGGTAATACCATTTTCTTCAATACTGTTGTTATTCTGGCTGGCTCTTTCGGCGTTTGCAGGTATCTGGCGTCGTTCGACTGTGTTTGCAATAATTGTTGTTCTCTTGGTGCGAATCGGTGAGACAGTTGTGAGTGCTATTCAGCAGATAACACCGCTATTGGAATCGGATACGATGGTTAAGGCTATCGAGTTATCCGAGAAGATATATCCGCGCTTTGATAAATCATCAGATATTTTGTTGAACCTCGCAACAGGTGCGAGGGTGGATAGTTTTCTTCCCCTCTGGGTTGCGATAATATTTACTCTTGTAATAATACTTCTATCGATATGGAAAATCAGGCGAACTGATTATTAAAAACGCTGTTAGAGTATTTGTAACAACAGGACAAAAAAATGACCGATTCAAAACAGACCCAACATATATTGGAACCGCTCAAAGTTGCGATCCGACTTGAAGAAGAAGGACGTAAGTTTTTCATCGAAGCCTCTCAGAAGATAGGCAGTAAATTTGCACGAAGAACGTTTGAGTTTTTGGCCAAAGAAGAAACCAAACATATTGAACGTATCAATGAATTGTACCGCTCTATCGAAATAACCGGTGTAGCCGATGCTGCCAATTTTGACGAAGAAGATGCCGATCGGCGCATGGCTGAATTCACCGACAAACTTGTTGAGCTTAAAGATGAAATCGGACCGACTGATTCCGATGTTGAGGCGTACAAACTTGCACTCAAGTTCGAGAATGGGGCCGAAGAATTCTACGCCAAACAGATGGAAGAATCAAATGATCCTCAGGTTAAAAAATTCTATCGTTGGTTGATTCGTGAGGAAGAAATGCACTCTCGTGTTATTCGTTCCTGCCTGGAATTCGCCGAAGACCCGGCAAGCTGGTTTGATAAGCGCTGAGTCGGGCTTGTCCTTGCCCGCAAAGTTTATCTGAAAATTCAATCGTCTCATCATTTTATTATCATTCTGACAACCTGCTTTGAAACAGGTGTCGGCTGTCGTATATTGGCCGTCTATGACTACTTCGACAGACACGCCAGAAAAGAAAAAAGCGGATTATACCGAAGGTTCTATTATAGGCTCTATCATGAAAATGGGTTTGCCTTCAATGTTCGGGTTTCTCACTAATAATATTTACCATCTGGTTGATACCTGGTGGGTGTCAAGATTACCGCAAGGTGAAACTGCGGTTGCATCGATGACATTCTTTGGGGCGATTCTGATGGTGCTGTTTTCTTTCAATCAACTCGTTGGCCCGGGATCGGTGGCTGTGATCTCTCGTCGTTATGGCGAGAAAGATTATGACCGAGTCGAGAAAGCTATCAAAGAGACGATCTTCCTAAAACTGTTCTTTGGGTTTCTATTTGGAATTATCGGTTTTGCTTTTGCCGACTGGTTGGTCGGTTTAGTCGGAGCCGATGGGGAGACACTAAGTATGGGCGTTGACTACGGCCGTATTTGGTTCTTAGGATTGGGACTTCCGTTCGCAAC
>JAUVAR010000303.1 GCA_030591625.1 Candidatus Zixiibacteriota bacterium | reverse complement strand
GATATCATCTTCTCAGCTCAGGCGAGTGGGACTACAATCAAGTTATGACCTCCTCTATCGGTCCCAATGATCCTGTATGGACTGAGCCACCGTATCAGGCAGCCTCTAATATCTCCAATGGTGCAGACTCAAGATTCCTGCTATCGGTTGGACCGTTTGAACTACTGCCAGATTCGAGTGCCAGAGTTTTCTATACTACTGCCTCCGCAGATTCAATTATCACTCGAACAGACCTGATGGAATTTATCAATACAGTTCCAGAACTATACGATGACATTCTCAATTTAGACATTCTTGAAACTAATATAGAAACAGCACGCTCTTTGATTGACAATCTGATTGATCCCAACTCTCCCGTCATCGGGCTGCAAATACAATATCGTGACAATGATTCGGTAATGATTGCATGGGACCCCTGGGCATACGATGATGTTGAAGGCTACGAAGTTTATTTATCTGAAGTTCAAAATGAACAACTACCCTATCCGGGGATTCTTCCTCCCTGGCTAAATCCGACCTCAATGAATCATTTTGCGTCGGTTGGACGCACCAATAAAATATCAATCAATAACCTGAAACCTAATTCATTTTGTCTTGTCAATGTTGCCCATCGCACAAATAGTACAATTGGTGACACCGGACCTTCTTTTGGAATAATGCTTGATAATAAGCCTCCATCTCCAATAGTCGTTTCAAAATATATTTTTGCAGCCGAAAATAAACCGGCTGAGATACATTGGTTTGAATCTACAGCAAATGATATAGATCATTACAATATTTACAGATTCACTGATTCAGCCCAGGCAACAAGAGCGTATCATAAATTCTATGACCAGGGCCAAAACAAAGCATCAATTATCCCAACCGATTCGTTCTTGATAGAAGAAGTTGCTTATTACTATTACGCGATGGAACCGCTTGCAACAATTCAGTCAAGCCAACTGACATTTTTGGACTCAACCTGGGAAAAAGGCGCATCATATCTAATTACGGCAGTAAACGATCACGGCTTCGAATCTGAATTCTCTGAGACTTTAATGCTTGAACCGGTAGGAGCACGAAATCGTGATATTCTCGTAATAACTTTTTCTACTCTGGAATCTACAAACAACATCTCCCTTGATTCGCTTACTTCCTACTACAATGATATTCTGGCAGGTTATGATTACGATATTTACTCTCATCGTGACAGTATTCTGCATCGCGACTGCATAGCTGACCAATATCGCTGTCTCGATTGGCATGACATGATGCCATATAAACTTGTCATCGTCGATGATGGCATCTCGGAACTTATTTTATCTGACTTCTATGAGGACAATATTTCAGGTTTTCAGCGCTATCTTCAATCGGGTGGCAAGCTCGCATACTTTGGTACCCTCGAAGGGCTAAAACATTATGGTATGAGCACTACTCCTAATTTCTATTATCAGAAACATCCATTTATTCGTGAATTCATGGGTATTGATTCAATGTTCTATATTGGTGCCGGGTATTATTCACTAATTTCATCATATCCGTTTATCGATTCACTTTCTGGTTTCAGTTGGGCAGAACCAGCCATGCAAGATATCCCCGAATTGCATTACCGTTTTGACACATCCCAAACACCACTGGTTGGTGACCTCGTTGGTCTCTGGCCCAAAGAAACACCACCCCCGGTTGCTGCCTTTGTTCCTATGGAAAACGTAACTGTCACTCATCGCTATCGTTCGCTCTATCCCGCAAGTTCGCTGGTCGAAGGTGCGCCGGTCGGTCTTTCAATACGAACTGGATCACATCAGGCGTTCATGTATGGATTCCATCTATGGTATATGGACAGGGAGGGTGGAAAAGCACTTGTTGACTGGATGTTAAACAGAGTGCCGACTGCAATTGAAGATGAAACATATTCGACTCTTCCCGACAAACTTGTTCTCCACCAGAATTACCCCAACCCGTTCAATCCATCAACGATGATTAGTTTTGACCTGCCGACACACTCAGATGTAAAAATCGATATTTTTAATATTCTTGGACAAAATCTGATAACATTGGTTGATCTTGAATTAGCTGCAGGACAACACCATATTATCTGGAATGGAACAAACGCAGGGGGCAAACAGGTTGCATCAGGTTTGTATTTTTACCGTCTGACAGCAGATAACGAAATAGTATCAAAGAAAATGTTATTGCTGAAATAGCGTAGTATCAAGATCAGAAATGTTTCTGTGCATCACCGGTTCTAAACAGAACAAATTCGATTACCGGCGGCCCAAACGTCTCATATATAAGAATCGTAGCAAGAATTATTGGAGTAACAGTAATTGCAAGTTCTGCATTCTGGTCCTGAATTAGTCCAACCAATCCTATCGCAACACCCGCCTGTGCAGACATCCCAAACCCCAACATATTCGTAACACCCCTATCCAATTTCATTCGTTTGCCAACCAGCCAAATACCTATCGATTTACCCGCCACACGAGCAACCAGATAGGTCAATCCGGCAATACCAATCCCCGGCAATAAATCAAGATGGAGCGATGCGCCAGCCAGGACAAAGAATGCAATATACAATGGTTGTTCAATCTGCCTTATCTCAATATACACCAACCGATGCATCATCGAAAAGTTAGTTGTCACCGCGCCCATAATCATTGTCGCAAACAATGGTTGAACATTAAGAGAAATTGCCAAACCTGTCACCAGCATGATTCCGGCGACAATAATCATTAATAGTTCGGCCTGATCTTCAACCCGCTGTTCCCACTTGCTAATCAGATATCCGACTGTAAAACCAATTAACAGCGACCCTCCGAGTTCCCAAAGCGGACTTATGAAAGCGTAGAGCAAACCACTATCTTCACCAATCTCACCAATCTCACCAAATGAGAATATCCATTCGAATACGAGAATACATACAACATTTGAAGTTGCTGTACATGTAATCAAAATGTCTGTAAATTCACCCTTCGCCTCAAATTCACGAATAACCAAAAGCGTAGCGGCTGGGGCGGTCGCAATAGCTATACTTCCAAGTAAGCAGGAAAGATACAAATCGAGTCCGACGACATACAAAAGTACTGCGGTTACTAAAAGTGCGCCAAGCGATTGTCCCACAGTCAGCCAAAGCACTTTCTTACCGACCGATTTGATATGATTTATCTCAAACACACCCCCAATAGCAAACATAATTAGACCCAGAGCGATATCATTCACAATTGAAATCGACTCCACCGTCTCCTGACTAACCAGACTAAGCACCGAAGGCCCTATAAGAACACCGGTAAGAATATATCCGGTTACTCGAGGCAGCCTCAACTGATGTGCAGCCTTACCACCAAGTAATCCGAGCAACATAACTGCCCCTACGGGGGCAAGTTGATGAACGGTAATTGAAAAGAAATCTGAGTATTCCGACATATCCAAT
>JAUVAR010000134.1 GCA_030591625.1 Candidatus Zixiibacteriota bacterium | reverse complement strand
GTTCGTTATGAAGAGATAGTCAATCAGGGCAGTAAGATCACCAATATCATTTATGCCTGATATATCACCGTCAATGTTTGCTTCCTCGGGACAACAGAAACAATCAGTATCAGGGAAAATAAATAATCAGATGATAAAGCAAGTCAGGTCGGAGATATCAACGATGTCCTCTGCGTCGCAATCAACGTTGCCAACGATGCCACGACAACAGGATGTATCACAGTTATTCCAGAGGGTTTCGTTTGTCCAGATACGAGCTGTTTCGATGCTGTTTTCCAAGTCTTCAAGAGAGCCGTCACGGATAGTAACGAGCGCGGTGTAGAATGTCAGAGTGTCATCAGGTAATAGATCGAAACCATGATCGTAAGTTGTGACAGAATATAGGTCGGCATTTTGATCGAGTACGTTCAGGTCATTGTTAGCGCGAGTTGAGTCCCACAGTATTTCGGCTTCATCGTAATCTGCCCAGAGAGGACCATCACCCTGAGCATCGATATATTGACCATAAGGAGTGTGTGATTCGATACATGATTGTTCATCAGGGCTGCCGTGCATTGAACCTAAGAAAGCTGATGCAGCGAAACGGTTTGCATTTAGTTGACAACCAGCGTCGCTCGTATCGGTACCTTGTAAATAGAGTGCATTTTGGTTCAGAAGATATCCAGCGTTGTTATTTACTCCTACTTCGGCTGGAATATCCCAGTCGAGAATATTGCCAATGGCCAGGTTTGAGTGTGAATTGCCGTCGAATGAGAATAGTTTGATTTCCTGAATCATGAAGTTGGAACTGTCGGCACCTCCTGTTGGGGCATAGAAAGTTTGGGTGAGTCCAATGCCACCATGACCGCCAATCATCAAACCGGAATATGCTTTTTCAAAATTAGACTCTACTGTAATCAAGAAGGGAGCAGATGATTCTACTGGAATGAATTCACCTGGTTGTGCGGAGGAGGGGTAGTATTGACTATGTGTCATTACAACACTGTTATTCTCAGTCTTCTTTAAGAGAAAGGGTGATCCTGAATATAGATAAGGTGTTGTAGATGTTTCGCATTCAGTTTCAGATGAATCATAACCCAGCCCATGCCTTTCACCCTCGTTACCTATACCTCCGTTGTCCCATGTTTTGAGAGTAACAAATTCTGTTATTCCCGATACTGCTTCTGGTGGAGCAGTAGAAATAACTCCACCTGTAATAGTTCTGAATGGAGTGAACAATTCCACTAATAGATCAAAAGTAATTGAATCATTAGGAGAGGGAGCATTTGAGAGGAAATAAACTTCACCTAAAAGGTAAGCAATGGAACCAGCTTGAATGGGAGTTATAACTGTGACTTCAATTGTATCTGCATTTTGGGGATATTCCCCTGCAGGTATAGTGAGGGAATTATGAGAGACTGACAGCCAATCAAAACTCAATAGTCTTGTCCTGACAGGTTCGATTTTGTGGATTACGAGTTCATCTGAACCTGTATTTATAACTTCCACCTGAACAACAACAGTATCGCCAAGGGGGACATTTTGGAAGAAATGCTCATCGGGAGAAAGGATGATACCAGAAGCAAGGTTTGGGTCAGCCATAAGCGTAGTGAGGTGAGGCCTGGGGTTGTTAGCTTGAAAAAGCTTATTACTGTTGGATTGACTTTGCAATTTTTGTCGGTTTAGGTGCTGGTCTTTGATTCGTTTACGTTTTTCGTTGGCATAGTCGCTATTGTCCGCAGCAAGTGCAGTTATTCCCAGCAGCAAGGTGAGTGATAGAGTTAGTAAAACTTTGGACATCATTTGGATTCCCTCCAGATTTTGAGACGAACCGGCGGAAAGTTTATCTCAGCTGTCTATCCATTTTGTGAGGTAGTGAGTGTCAACCAGAGGAGTATTTGGTTCCTGTTTGACTTTCACACCTTAATATAGTCCAGTTTAGCTCTTATGCAAGAGCATAATGTTGATAATAGAGCCTTTGAGGAGAAGCCCTTTCGGGGTGCTTTGCCCCAAAAAAAGAGCTTGGATGAGGCAATTTGCTGTGTTATTATCTGCCCAAACTGATGTTTAGTAGAGGCTTATGTACGAAAAACAACGCACTATAGCAGCTGAGATTTCTATGGAAGGAATAGGGCTGCACACCGGCAATAATTGCCGTATGACTTTCAAGCCAGCCCCACCCGATCATGGGATCAGGTTTGTTCGCACCGATATAGAAGGACATCCATCGGTAATCGCAGATATCGACCATGTCTCTGATGTTTCCCGAGGGACTACTCTGACAGATGGTGATGCAACTGTTCATACCGTTGAGCATGTACTTGCTACTTTTGCGGGTCTTCAGGTTGACAATATGATTGTCGAACTGGATAATAATGAACCGCCGGTAGGTGATGGCTCGGCACGTCTTTATGTCGAAAAATTACTGGAAGCAGGAATCGAAGATCAGGACAAAGATAAGTTCTATCTGGAAATTGACACCCCGATGTCATACTCAGAATCTGATCGAGGAGTTGACCTGGTGGTGACACCATCGGATGATCTTCGTATTACATTTATGATCGACTATCAGAATCCTGCACTTGGTACTCAGTATACCTCGCTTGTTAATTTAGAAAAAGAATTTGTTGATGAGTTCGCACCTGCACGCACGTTTTGCTTTTTGTCCGAAGTTGAGATGCTTAAGAAAGCAGGTCTGATCAAAGGTGGTGGACTTGACAACGCAGTTGTGATTTATGATTCCGATCTTGGGCAGATTGAAGTTGATCGGATTCAGAAAGCACTCAATTTGAAAGATGAGGCGTTTGTTGGTGAGACCGGAATTATTAATGATATTCCACTTCGTTTTTACAATGAGCCGGTCAGGCACAAAACACTCGATTTGTTGGGTGATCTCTTATTAATAGGTGTCCCATTCAAAGGGCATGTGTTGGCGGCGCGTTCGGGTCATAAAGCGAACGTTGCATTGGCTCGCAAGATGCGTGAACTGTACAAGAAGAAAAAGATTGCTCGCAAGTATGGCAGTGGCGACGGCAGCGCACTTTTTGATATCAATGCAATTTTGAAGATCATGCCGCACAGGTATCCGATACTGCTGATTGACCGTGTAATTGATTTGGTTCCTGAGAAGAGTGTCGTTGCTATTAAGAACGTAACAATCAACGAGCCGTTCTTTCAGGGGCATTTCCCCGGTCATCCTATAATGCCCGGTGTGTTGATTCTTGAAGCGATGGCGCAGGCAGGGGGAATGTTGATTCTTCATACGATTGATGACCCGAAAACCAAAGTTGTTTATTTTATGTCGATTGACAAAGCAAAGTTCCGCCGCCCTGTTATGCCGGGTGATCAATTGAGAATGGTACTTGAGATGAAAGCTATGCGTGGATCCAATTGTCGGATGACTGCTAAAGCGTATGTCGATGGCAAACTTACAACCGAAGCCGAATTCATGGCAAGGGTGGTGGACAAATGAGCGAAATTCATACCACTGCAATTATATCTCCCAAAGCGGAGCTTGGCAACGATGTGACAGTTGGGCCGAATACAATTATTGAACAAGGTGTGACGATTGGTGATCGTTCTGTTATTGGTGCAAATGCTCTGCTTGGCGAAGGAGCAGTTCTTGGAACCGGAGTACAGGTACATCATGGTGCGGTTATAGGGACTCGTCCACAGGACCTTAAGTTTGGCGGAGAGAAAACAAAAGCTATTGTCGGTGATAATACTACGGTGCGTGAATATGCAACTATCAACCGTGGGACTGTTGCACATGGGGAAACATCGATTGGAAAAGATTGTTTGATAATGGCGTATGCGCATGTGGCGCATGATTGTATTATTGGCAACAATGTTATTATGGCAAACTCGGTTAATCTGGCCGGACATATTGAAGTAGATGATTATGCGATTTTGGGTGGGGTGCTTCCGGTACATCAGTTTGTTAAGATTGGGGCGCATTGTATGATCGGTGGAGGTTTCAGAGTTCAACAGGATATCGTACCGTATGCTCTAATTGGTGGTTATCCATTGAGAGTTGTTGGGATTAATTCGGTCGGGCTGAAACGTCGTGGTTTTGATGTTGATGCTGTTAAGAAGCTTGAGAAAGTTTTCAAGATTATGTTTTTCTCGAAGCTGAACACGACTCAGGCGGTTGACCGTGTAAAGGATGAGTTTGAGATTATTCCGGAGATTGCGGTGTTGTTGGATTTCATTGCACGCTCCGAGCGAGGGATTGTGAAGTAACACACCCTAAGGGTGATTATTCCGCTTCGCGTTGTTTCCAAAGCCAGTAGTGGCGTAGCATGCCCACAACAGTTACCGCTACAGATTCAGTTAATATCAAAATCTATTGTTACCCGGTGATAGTTGACAGATTGTCTAATATTGCGTATTCTACCTTTGTTGAGACAGGGTTGATTTAGGGAGAATAGGATATGAGACGGGTTGTATTAACGATAATAATTGGTAGTGTGCTGCTGGCTTCATCTGGTTGGGCTGAAACTATTTGGAATGGGGAGTCAATATATAATCTTAATCCGTCTGTACGCTCACTTGGTATGGGTGGGAGTGGCGTTGCGATGGCAGATCAAGGTGGTGTATACATAAATCCAGCGACACTTGGGTTATCTGACTTTGATCTGATTAGTATGAGTTACATAGTAACGCCTTCTACTAAGTACTCGAACTTTATAGAAAGTAATACCAATATCTATGGGAATCCGGTTACATATGATAAAGGCAGCACCAGATCTGGGTTGGTGGCAGTCAATCTTACTCGGCTGGCGAATGAGTCGTCGCCAAACCTTTCGGTTGTAGTGGCCTTTGGTAGGAGTCACGATCTTTCTTATTCAATCATTGGGACTCCAGATTCGTCGGTAACCAGAAATTATGTGGATCAGTATTCGGTGAGTCTGTCTTTTGGGAAGAACTACAAAGCGTCAATCGGCTACTCTTTCAAGAATCTGGTAAGTATCTATAATGGGAACGAGCAGAGTAAGAAGATTCCTGATTTCGGTTTTCTGGTTGAAGTGCCACTTGATGGGACGATTGACGATCATGCTGATTGCGATGGGGTCTGTTCTAAGTTCAGGTTGGGGGTTTCCTCTCGGATCGATATTGAAGATAAGGGGTATTACCCTCAATCACCATCAAGCGACCTTCTAACTTATGTCGGGGCGATGCTGAGCCTGACTAAATTGCGGGCGGGAAAAGTACTCTGGGAAGCGGCATTTTCGTTCGGCCAGCAGACGTCGTCGCAATATGTAATATCGTGGAACTATAACAATTATGATAGGTACTATACAACTGTAAATGACCTAAACTTTGGGCTGGAACTTGGAGTACGCCAGGCTCTATACGCTCGGTTAGGGAGTTTCAAGATCAATGATGAAAGAGTTAAGACATTAGGGTTGGGGTTCTCGCCTTTAGGGTTGCGTGGTGGGAAGAGTAGAGAAAAATCAGGAGAAAAAAAGCCGACTGGCAATTTCTTAAGCAACTTGCGAAACAATCTAAATCTGCGAATTGACTATGCGCACATTTTTGAACCTGGATCATCAAGGTTAGAAGGGGCTGATTTCTTTGGATTGACGTTGTCGATGTAGGGACTGTCTTTCATGTCAAGTGAGTTTTGGGAAGACCTGTCTTCAGGACTGCCAGTTGAGTTCACATTCTCAATAAGGATGGCGGGTCCGAATCGCGCACCCGCCCTACTATATATCACCGATATTTACCGCTTTATCTTCGGGGGGCAGTCTGTTATCTTTAAAGTTACAATAAACTTCGGAAATGCACAGGAGACCTGACTCTACTCGTGAATAAAATCAAAACGGCCGTAGTTGGTGTTGGCTCGCTGGGAAGGCACCATCTGAAATGGCTCTCGCAAATAGAACGCTCCGAGCTAATCGGATGCTACGATATCGACTCAGAAAAACGAGATAAATTCGCGTCTGTATATGGCGTGAAATCTTTCGCAACACTCGAAGAAGTAGCCGACAGTTGCGATGCGGTTTCAATCGTTGTGACAACTAAGGCTCATTACGATGTAGCGTCGTTCTTTATAGAACGAGGGATACATTGTTTGATCGAGAAACCGATCACTGCTACAATCGACGAAGCAAACAAGCTTGTCTCGTTCGCTCAGTCGAAAGGTGTGACTGTTACAGTTGGTCAGATTGAACGTTTTAATCCAGCAGTTTTGTCGCTCGCTGAATTGGATATACGACCTTCTTTTGTCGAGGCGCACCGGATGGCTTCGTTTGATCCGCGGGGGACAGACGTTGCGGTGGTACTCGATTTGATGATTCATGATATCGATTTGGTTCTGATGTTTACAGGTTCAAAAGTTGTCGATATACAGGCGTCGGCGGTTGCAGTAATTTCCGAGCAGGCAGATATTGCAAACGCACGATTAACATTCGAGAATGGTGCCGTTGCAAATTTAACATCATCACGAATTTCGCTAAAGCCGATGCGGAAGTTACGTATTTTCCAAAAGTCTGGATATTATTCTTTGGACCTTGCCTCAAAGCAGGCCGATATTTATTCGCTCGCGGGCTCAACCGATGAGCCGGGGATGCGCATCCCGCTTGGTAAATCGGGTAAGGAAATTTTGTACCGCAAGAAAGCAGACAATGGTCAGGATATGCTCGGAGCTGAGTTGACGGCGTTCTTAGATGCAGTAGCAGGAGATCGAAAACCTGCGGTCACTTTAGAAGAAGCTACCGAGGCGCTACGTATCGCCCTTGAGGTGAAGCGCATTGGGATAGAGTCTATCGACCGAATGTTGGAGTCTGAACCGGCATAAATGAAACCGGAGTCGTTGTTCATATCGGCAGGCGAACCTTCGGGGGATAATGCGGCCAGTCGTCTTATATCCGCACTCAAAGATAAACGTCCCGAATTAGAACTGTTCGGTTTGGGAGGGAAACGTCTTGCCGAACTCGGACAGGAACAGTTTGCGGAACCATCCGATTTGGCAGTGATCGGTTTTTGGGAAGTAGCAAAACGGTTTTTGTATTTCAGGAAACTTTTTCATACTTGTCTGAATGAGATAAAAACAAGGCGGCCATCGGCCGTGTTGTTGGTTGATTATCCGGGGTTTAATCTGAGGCTTGCCAAAGAGGTCAAAAAACTTGGGATCAAAGTTATTTATTATATTTCACCGCAGGT
>JAUVAR010000129.1 GCA_030591625.1 Candidatus Zixiibacteriota bacterium | reverse complement strand
TTCAATGTTTGTCCGAATGTAGATTTTGGAGTTTCAATTGCGTCGTTTGCACAAACAGGATCACAGGCTGCTTCCTCGCATGCGATGGCTGTGATGCTCTTTTTGATTTTCGCTACTATTATAGGGTATATGCTTGCGATTATCGCCTCGGCTCAGGCACGTGGGTATGTGGCGTTGAAATATATCAAAGATGAATATCGCATCGGTGATGAAGAACCGTTATTTTTCACCGACGAAAATGTCAACCCGCCGATTGATGAAGGTTTAGTTTCCGGGACGGATGAAACAGAATAACTTGCTCTTATTGTGAGGACCGATCCAATGCCCGAACCACTCAACGAACATATTAGTCAAGTGACATTTATTCATGCCACTCCAGAAAAAGTGTATGACACAATTACGTCGGCCGATGGCTGGAACGCATTCTTTACACACAACTCAGAAATTGATCCCCGTCCGGGTGGCAAATTTATCTGGCGTTGGAAAAACTGGGGACCGGACAAATACACAGTAGAAGTAGATGGTGCTGTTTTGGAAATGCACCGTCCTCATAAATTCGTCTTTGAGTGGGGGAGTAGTCACCCTACTAAGATAGAAATCAATCTTACTGCAGAAAACAACGGCACAGTATTACGTTTGAAAGAGTCTGGTTACTTAGACACACCGCATGCTCGCGCTATGATTGTTGAGTGTGCATCTGGGTGGGGTGAGGCGATTACACTTTTGAAATTCTATTTAGAACATGGTATTAAGTATGACAGCGCGAAATAAGAAAAAGCAAAAAATCAAAATCATTCGTTCAATCGGCGGGATGCAAAAACTTAGTCGTGAGATCATCGCGCGCGGCAAAAAGATAGGCCTTGTTCCAACGATGGGATTTCTGCATGAAGGGCATCTTTCGTTAATTCGTCGCGCATCGAAAAAGTCTGACATTGTCATCACAACGATATTTGTCAATCCTGCTCAGTTTGGACCAAATGAAGATTTGGATAAATATCCGCGTGACGAAAAAGGTGACATCGCTAAAATCGCATCGGCTGGTAGTGATATTGTTTTTATTCCCAAAGCAGAAGATATTTACCCCAAAGATTTCCAAACGTATGTCAACACTATGGAGATAACCAAAACTCTCGAAGGAAAGTCCCGTCCGAATCATTTTCGTGGGGTAACAACAATTGTCGCCAAGCTGTTTAATATTACCCGTCCTGACATTGCGGTCTTTGGCATGAAAGACTATCAGCAAGCAGCCGTGATCAAACAGATGACTCGTGATCTGGGGTTTCCGATCAAAATAGATATAGCTCCTACTATGCGTGAATCTGACGGCCTGGCGATGTCATCCCGCAATAAATATTTCTCGGAATCTCAAAGATGGGAAGCTGTTGCGCTTTTCTATGCTCTTCGCACCGCCAAAGAGATGATTAAAGCGGGAGAGAAATCAACTGCGCGAATCGAAAAGGAAATGACTGCGGTAATCATGGCAACCTGTCCCAAAGCAAAGATCGAATATATTGCCTTTACCGATTTTTCAACTTTGGAGCCGGTAAACAAGATCAAATCGAACGTCATTTGTTCGCTCGCTGTCAAAATCCACAAAGTACGTTTGATCGATAATATGAAGCTTGCTTGATAATTCTCGCACATCAGATCTGCTTGTTGATTAGTCACGTTGAATGGTTGCGGCTGGTCTTGCGAAGTCGCTTTAGCGACTTCGTGTGACCTGCCGCTGTTGACTCTGGGAGGTTTACGTGTCAGGTCACAATCCCGCTGAAGCGAAATCAAGACCCAACACAACAGCTTGAGACCTTTTTTAACAAGCCCAGATATTCGGGCTTGACCCGCTAAATTATTCGACTTTATTACTCGTCCTGAACAATTAAGTGGAGTGCTTATGTCGCAGAGAGTAAATATTGGTATCGAATCGCCGGGTGTTAATGTGGCGGTTGTCAGAAAAGATGATGACGGTTGGAAATTCCTGATTTTGAAACGGGCCGAGACTGAATCGTATGGTGGCTATTATGGTTTTATGACCGGCAGCAAACAGGGTGAGGAAACAGTCGCGCAATTAGTCGTTCGGGAAATGGATGAGGAAATCGCACTGGCGCCATCTTCGATGTGGGCGACTGAAGGTCTGGTTCAATTTTATGAACCTGAATTCGATAAAATCTGGATTCTACCATTAATTGTTGCTGTTGTCGCACCCGGGAGCAAAGTAGAGCTGTCGTCTGAAAATTCAGAGTATAGCTGGCTTACTACCGATCAAGCTAAATTGCGAGTAAGTTGGAAAAACTTAGTCCGTGCGATTGATGAAACAACTGAAGAACTGGAGCTTTTCCCGGCCCGTAACTGGGTGCGGATCAAGGCTTAACGGGCTGATTGACGAACCGACTTGACCAAACTGCGAAAATTGCTATATTCACGAGAACATGAGACTCAAAGAGAGATGAAAAGACTGTGTTGATTACTGTTTGTAAATCGAAAATCCATCGCGCCACTATCACGGATGGCGACCTGAATTATGTTGGTTCTATTTCAATAGATACAGATCTGATGAAATTGGCTGACCTGATTCCATACGAGAAGGTCCAGGTTGCAAATATCAATAATGGTGCTCGTTTTGAGACTTATGTAATTGAGGGTGAGGCCGGTTCGGGAACAATTGCTCTCAATGGTGCTGCTGCCCGACTTGGCGAAAAAGGTGATTTAATCATCATTATAGCTTATGCTCAGATGGACAAATCGGAAGCGGGTAGTTTCGAACCTGCGATTGTTCATGTCGATGGCGACAATAAGCCGACCTGATTTCAATCTCATTTTCATATCATAGAGCCTCTATGAAAAAATACAATCGTGATCAGGCACTCAAAGTAGTCGAAGCTGGTTACGATCAGCTTGGCGAATTGTACTCCAAAGAAAGAAAACGATTCGGTAATTGGAAAGAAGTGAAGGAGTTTACTTCACTGCTTCCTCAAGGGGCAAAAGTGCTTGATGCTGGTTGTGGTCCTGGTATTCCTATTTCTGAATATCTGGATAAGGCCGGTTTTGAAGTTATCGGAATTGATATTTCAAAAAATATGCTATCAATTGCCAGGGAAAACGTCCCGGGTGCGACTTTCAAACAGATGAATATGGTCTCCTTAGACTTTCCACCAGAGTCGTTCGATGGAGCGATCTCTTGTTATGCGATAATTCACAACCCGATGGAAACTCACGCTGATATATTTGCATCATTCCACAAAATCCTCAAAACAGGTGGTATTTTGCTTGTATCGGTAGCGAGCTGGGAGTGGGAAGAATTTGCCGATTACCTTGGTGTTGACATGTTCTGGAGTCATCATAGCCCTTCCATGTCTGAGTCAATTATAAAAGAATCAGGGTTTGATATCAAATTTGGCCGTGATGTAAAAGATGGTGGCGAACAGCATTATTGGGTTCTTGCCAAAAAAAGTTAAAGATATTAAACTACTCCGCCTTTCCGTACTGATATGCAGAACAACATGTTAACAATCTCAAGTCAAGAAGCTTAGCATCGTAAATATGACGACATCTCACAAACTGACATAATTATTTATTACACGAGACCAAAATTATCCAGTATATTTGAGCAAGAAATTTATGACTCTTAGCTGTGGGTAAATGATGAGAAAAGTTTTTATCTATTGTCTATCAATGTTGATGATAATTGTTGTTTTCACACAATGCTCACAGAAAGGTAAAATGGAAATTATTAGTCAGGTCACTGGACTTGAAACAAATTGTTATTTGATCTATGATTCAGAGTCTAAGGAAGCTGCCTTAATAGATGTAGGTGGTCCGATTGATTCATTGATTAGGATTATAGAATTAGAAAAACTTGATGTTAAATATTTCCTTTGTACCCACAGTCATGAAGATCACATAATTGGGATACCTGCGTTGAAAGATAGATTCCCTGAAGCAAAAGTATGCCTCCATCAACTTGATTTCAATGACATGTCAATACGCAAGGAATGGGCTTACTCTTACTTTGGTGAAGAATTCATAAACGAGTGGGCAAAAGACCCTGAATTTAAAAAAATAGTAGATTTTGACCCTGCGTCATTTGGTGAACCTGATATTTATCCTGAAGATGGTCAAATATTCAGCTTAGGGAAAATCAAAATCAGGACTATTTATACACCTGGGCATTCTCCGGGAAGTGTCTGCTATTATGTTGAGGGTTTTCTATTTTCAGGGGATTGCTTGTTTAAAGGTTCTGTCGGAAGAGTTGATGGTCTGAACAGCTCACGAGATGATCAGATCGTATCAGTACGTAAACTTTACAAAGAATTACCTGACAGCACAATTGTATATCCAGGACATTACGAATCAACTACGATTGGAATCGAAAAGACTAACAATGAGAAGATAACTCCTGATACTGTTAATCTTAACTAACGGCAGTCCGGAAGAATATTTATTGGACAAATTTAGGTAATTCTTTAAAATACAGCTCTCTTGCTCATTTTTTTATCGAACGAAGCTGAGTTTCTTACGTTTAATTGATAGAAAGGCAAACGTATGCCGATAAATATATTAGCATTAATGGTTGACCTGAACTCAACCTGGACCTAAATTAGAGATATAGAGGTCATATTATGAAAAAAATTATTATAAGCTTATTATTTTGCCTGTTGTTGGTATCTGTTTCATCTGCTCAGTTAATTGAAGATGCTCGGAATCAGCAAAGCACACCTGGAAATCTTTTCGGTGCACAGCCTACAATGAGTCCATCAGCTCTACTTGATCTCTCAAAAATCCGTTTTTCGCATAGTTATTCTGTTTCATTTTTCTCGGGTGGTGGCTATTCAGGATCGACTGGCCTTATGAATTCATCGATGTTTTGGGATCTTTCACCAAAATTGTCTTTGGGCCTTAATCTTGGGATTTTGCATAACCCTGGTTCGTTGCTTTCATCGAATGTCAATACCGATGCGACAATACTGCCCGGTTTTTCACTCGACTACAGGCCATCGGAACATTTCCAATTAAACATTTCGGTGCAAAGATCTTCTGGAATGCTTTCTCCTTATTATAATGGCACCAACTCCCGCTTTTATCGCTCCGGTTTGTACCGCTAATGTTTCGCCCCGCCTGTTTTTTTAGAATTTAAGAATTGATTATATAACAAATTGCCACTAAACTTATATCATGGCGAACAATTTTATACTTATTAGTCTCTCCACTCTACGAAATCATATCAGACGGTTAAATCCGAGCATTCTTAAGAATAAGCGTATTGAAGTTATTTCTTCGGTTATTATTCTCGTAGCGCTGATTTATCTAACTGGTATTGGTATCGAGGCGACATCTGGCTTTACCAAAACAATTGACACCCCGGCCTATCAGGTTAGGTTACAATTGGTTGATGGTTCAGGAGATAAAGAGGCGCTTGGGTATGTCAGTAAAATGCTTGATAAGTACAATAATGACCAATTCGAAGTTGAGATTATTTCTCGTGAGAAATATTCGTTGAGTGATGTCAATTCTTCTATTATAGTAGCGCGACGTCCACAGCTTGCATCTTCGGAACTATTGGCCGACTTCCTTGGTATGGATCGATCAGAGATAGGTTATCATCGTCTTGCGATGAATAGAGAACAAATAACAACTACTTTAATCCTCGGATCAGACTATCGGCAATTGTTTGATACCGTAAGATTTTCACAGGAGCCATGACACCTGCCTTGAAAAAACTCACCTCCCTCAAACTTGCCCGCACAGCCGGTCGGCTGGCCCTTGAAAAAAAAGGATTCGATGTCAAAATATTAAAGCTGAAGGCTCTTTCGTCTGTCTGTGACTATTTTGTGATAGTCAGTGGGGCGGCTGATGCTCAGGTGAAGGCAATTGCCCGCGAAATTCTTGACGGATTGGCAGTAATTGGCGAAAAACCAAACTTTCGTGAAGGTTTAAACGAAGGAAATTGGATTCTACTTGACTATGTCGATGTAGTTGTGCATATCTTCTACGAACCGACCCGCCAGTTTTATGCCCTCGAGAAACTTTGGGGTGATGCCCCGGTTGAAGAATTGTCAGACAAAAACTAAATTTCACATAACAGTATGAAAACAAGACTTTTTTAATACGTACAGGGACCAGATGGAACTCACAGACTTAAAGTCAAAAACTATCGCGGAACTTCTCAAAATTGCGGAAGAACTCGATATACCAGGTGTTTCCGGACTTAGGAAATCAGAGCTGATTTACAAAGTAATGGAATGCGCCTCAAACACCGATGGTGCTATTTATGCCAAAGGTGTTTTGGAAATTATGGAAGAAGGCTACGGCTTTCTCAGATCTGCAGATTACAATTATCTGCCCGGACAGGATGACATCTATGTGTCACCTTCACAGATCAAGAGATTTGATCTCAAAACAGGCGACTCTGTCTCGGGACAAGTTCGCCCGCCAAAAGATAATGAGCGTTATTTTGCTCTTCTGAAGATTGAAGCGGTAAACTACGAAAATCCGGAAGCTGCGAAGCATAAGATGCTTTTCGACAATCTCACACCGATGTATCCGGATAACCCATTTACGCTCGAAACGACTGCCGAGGAAGTTACTACTCGCATTATCGACATGATGTGTCCGATTGGTAAAGGCCAGCGTGCTTTGATTACATCACCACCAAAGGCCGGTAAGACGATTATTTTACAAAAAATTGCTCAGTCGATTTCGACAAATCATAAGAATGTAAAATTGATTGTTCTGCTTATCGATGAACGTCCTGAGGAAGTAACTGATATGCGTCGTTCGGTTGATGGCGAAGTTGTTTCATCAACTTTCGATGAACCGGCAGAACGCCATGTTCAGGTTGCCAAAATGGTACTTGAGAAAGCTAAACGTCTGACTGAGCATGGTCATGATGTAGTGATTTTGCTCGACTCAATCACCCGTTTGGCCCGTGCCCACAACTCAGTGGTACCACACTCGGGTAAAATCCTCTCCGGTGGTGTCGATTCAAACGCATTGCATATGCCTAAACGATTCTTTGGAGCTGCCCGAAACATTGAAGAGGGTGGTTCGCTTACAATTATTGCGACTGCCCTTATCGAAACCGGCTCTCGTATGGATGAAGTTATTTTTGAAGAGTTCAAAGGTACCGGTAATATGGAATTGGTTCTTGATCGTCGTATTGCCGATAGAAGGATCTACCCGGCAATAGATATCAATAGATCTTCGACTCGTA
>JAUVAR010000133.1 GCA_030591625.1 Candidatus Zixiibacteriota bacterium | reverse complement strand
GCGAAAAGTAATTCAATTAAAAGTGAGGCATCTATATAGAATCGGTATAAAAAAGATCAGAGAAATTGCTGATTTCTTTTTCGGCCGTAATTTGTTGTCAGTACGGGGTATGATGAGTATGGTCAGCTTGGAAACGACGCAGCATTGGTTGATCAGCCGATCCCTGTGTCAGTCAGCAGTCTTAGCGGTGTTGAGGCCATAGCTGCCGGCGGTGTTCACACAATGGCCCTCCTGGATACCGGTGAAGTAATGACCTGGGGTGGAGATAATTATGGTCAGCTTGGAAACGACACAGCAGAGGTCGACCAGCCGACTCCGGTGATGGTTCTAGAGCCACTTCTATTGTTCTGAAAACATTCTAGGCCTGAGATGCACAGATTGGTTATAATCCGGATACAATGATTTAGAAATTGCTGTCAGTAATGCAAACAGCACAATATAAAGAAGAAAGCCTGACAGTATAATTGCTTACACCATCAGGCTTTATTTTGGGCAATGGCAGACTCGAACTGCCGACTTCTGCCGTGTGAAGGTGAATCCTTAGCTGTTATTACTTCTTCTCTCTTCATCCCTGTTGGTATTAAGTATATTTCGTGAAAAGAGATAGTTCAATATTGCTTACTCGGGTTTATCACCTCTTGATACTGCTTAATATTGTGTTTTGCTTACAGATTTGCTGACAGTATTTTGTGAATACCTAACTTGATTCGCTATAACACAATCCTCTCAAGTAATCGTGTCTCCGGTAAAGCCGGGGTGATTCATACTGCTGCAACGGTAGCTGTTAGTACTGGTGTTCCTGTCGATGCTGTGGCGGACTGGCTCGGACACTCTGATGCAGCAGCAATAACGGCTTGTTATTATCTTCATAACAGAATGACTAACGACTATCTGCAACGTGTCTAGTTTAGGATGTAAACACTGGAGATCTCACCATATTGACTCAGTTGCAATTAAACTACATCACGGGTTCACAATAAAGCATGTATGATATATTTTGATTACGAACTTGCAACCTTCTTTGGCGCCTGGTATTTTATGATGAAAAGGCTTCTGAATCAGGTGTTATCCGACAAGAATAATCCTTGATTTTTCGCAACAAAATATAGCGTATTTGTGTTAGAATAATGCTGAAAACATCAATTTATCTACAGCAGGAATATGAGGGATAGCGATGACAAATACATTGGATGGAAAGGTTGTAATCGTTACAGGTGCAAGTTCCGGGATTGGTGCAGCAACTGCGCGTCTACTCTCCAACAGCGGATGTAAAATTGTATTAGCTTCTCGTTCCGTTGATAAGTTACATAATTTAGCGAATCAACTTCATACCGAGAATTTAGTATTCCCGGTCGATATGACCGTTCCAGCCGATATTGTTGCGATGGTGAACAAGACGTTGGAAACTTTCGGAAGAATCGATGTGTTGTTTGCAAATGCCGGCATATACATACCTGGCAAGATAGAGGAGGGTGATCCCGATAAATGGTCAAAATTACTCTCGGTCAATGTCGATTCTGTTTTCCGGTGTGTTCATGCTGTGATTCCACATATGGCAAAGCAAGGGTCAGGCGACATATTAATAACCAGTTCGATTTCGGGCTTTATAGATATTCAATGGGAACCTATCTACAGTGCTTCTAAACATGCAATTACGACGTTTGCTCACACGGTACGCTGTCAACTTGCACCAATGGGTATTCGAGTCGGAACGATTGCACCGGGAGCCGTGGCAAACGAACTATGGGGTTTCAGTGACCAGGAAGAAATCAATAGGGCTTCGACTGATGAACAAATGTATCTGAAATCAGAAGATGTTGCGTCGGCTGTTGAGTTTATTTTATCAAGGCCTCCACACGTAACTATTCGTGATTTAGTAATGCTGCCAAAAAAACAAGATCTATAGTCAATCTAGTGTATGAACATGCAATCAATCAAATAGAGCAATCCTCTCGCAAGTTGCAACCAAATTCTTGGATGAGACAAGTAAGAACCTTGATGCCCAGAATCTATTTTCAACCCGATCAAATCATTTTGTCGCAGAACGTGGGAAAATCGTCGACCAGGAAATGAATCCTTTTGAAGCATTATCCATGATAACGGCAAGAAGCAGAACAAGGCCGCTCGCTACTCGTTGATAATATTCGTTGATGTTCACGATAACCATACCGTTATTGAGAACTCCAATAATCAAAACACCGAGAAAGACACCTATGAGATTTCCTTCCCCACCCATGATGCTAACTCCGCCGAGAACGACGGCTGTAATAACCTGAAGTTCAAATCCGACACCAACGACCGGCTGGCCGGAATTGAGTCGCGACAACATAATTATGCTTGCGATACCTGTTAAAAATGAACTTAGTGCATAGACGAGAACTTTGACATTGCCGACATTGATCCCGGAGAGGCGTGTAGCTTCTTCGTTGCCACCGATCCCATAAATGTAGACACCCGTTGAAGTCCTGTTCAAAAAAACCCAGCCGACAATAAATACAACAATCATGATAATCACGGGAATCGGAATTATTCCGACGTAACCTTGCCCAAGAACGCGAAAACTTTCTGGGAAACCCCAAACCGGGATACCTCCGCAGAGAAGATAAGAGACACCCCGAAGTGATGTCATCATGGCTAACGTTGTAATAAGAGGTGGAATGTTTAGTCTGGTTATAATAAGACCACTCAGCCCGCCTATTATGATAGACAGAACCAATGAAAATATAACTGCAAAAACCGGATTGATTCCCAGCTGAACCATAAAAAGGGCGCATACGATATTTAGCAACGACATTAGAGAACCGACCGAAAGATCGATACCGCCAGTCATAATGACCAAAGTCATACCGACGGACGATATACCGAGCATTGCAACCTGGCGAGCAATGTTGAGAAGATTGTTGGTTGTTAAAAATGCATCACTGATAATACTAAAGACGACAACCAACACTACAAGAACAAATAAGATTCCGTAGTTTTTCAAGAATTTCAAGTTAATGTTATTTTTCATACAATCTTTCCTGTTTATTCATGAGCAGCGAGTTCAAGCACTGCTTCCGGTGTAACCTCTTCTCGCGAGAAATAGCCCACAATTGATCCGTCTCTCATCACAAGGATTCGGTCAGACATTCCCAAGAGTTCCGGCATTTCCGAAGATATCAATATTATTCCCTTTCCGTTATCTGCGAGTTCAACAATCAACTGATGTATCTCTTGTTTTGCTCCGATATCTATTCCACGGGTTGGTTCATCAAAAATCAAAATATTGGAGTTAGTAGCCAACCATTTCGCAAGAACAACTTTTTGCTGATTCCCACCGCTAAGCTGCCTGGACTCCTTTTCAACGCTAGGAGTTTTTATACTGAGAGCCTTTCGAAAACCCTCGGCAATTCCGATTTGCTTCTTTCGGTTGACTAGCGAGAACCGTGATATGTTGGACATCGAACTAAATGACACGTTGTCACGAACTGACAAATGACCAAGAATCCCATGTCGCTTTCTATCTTCAGGAACCAACGCTATTCCATTCTTGATTGCATCCGCAGTTGAACGAATATTGATATTTCGTCCGGATAGAAAAACTTCTCCCTGCTCTATCGGCGCAGCACCAAAAAGAGCCATGGCCAATTCAGTACGGCCCGCACCTACCAGACCGCCGAAACCGAGGATTTCTCCTTGATGAAGAGTAAAGCTGATATCCTTGATATACTTTTGTGAATACAGACCCTTCACTTCGAGAAGTGGTTCTCGAGTCACCGCTACTTTATGCTGGGGATAGGATATCCCCACGTCCCTTCCTACCATCATGGAAATCAGATCTGAACGACTTGTTGTATCTGCATCAACTGTTGAAACAAAAGCACCGTCTCGGAGAACTGTTATGCGATCAGCCAGTTCGAAATTTTCCGACATTCGGTGGGATATGTAGATAATCGTAATTCCAGAATCCCTGAGTTTTTTTATGAGGTCCTTTAAAATATTAACTTCCAGAGTTGTGAGCGGCGCTGTCGGCTCATCCATTATCAATATATTGACGTCGTTGGAAATCGCCTTTGCTATCTCGACGATTTGCTGATAGGCCACTCCTATATTACGAACTATTGTACCGGGGTCGATAGTTATACCGAGCAATTTCAGAAGACGGGAAGATTCTAACCTCATGGCTTTGATATCCAGTAAACCATTTCGTTTGAGCTCTTTACCCAGAAAGATATTTTCCATAATTGAACGATATGGAATTAGATTAAATTCTTGATAAATGGCGACTATTCCCAATCCATACAAAGCTTGTTGTGGCCTCAGACCTCTGAAAGACTGTCCGTCTACAACAATTTCACCTGAATCGGGACGAATCGCTCCAGTCAAAATTTTTATCAAAGTAGATTTACCGGCACCATTTTCACCGGCGATAGCGTGGACTTCTCCTCTTCGAAAGTCGATAGAGATATCATCGAGAGCGACTACTCCAGGGTACTCTTTACGCACTTTATTCAGCGATACAATATATTCTGTCTTCAAAAGAATTCCTCTTACCGACAAGTACGAGAGGCCGTGTTTTATCACGGCCTCTCGAAATAAAAAATAGAATCTCCGTAAGTTCGAAAGTGGAGATCTATTTGAGGAATTTGGCGACGTTAGCTTTAGTTACAGCTTCGAGGGGTACTGTCTGAACCTTTTCAAAATCGATTCCGTTCAACAGGTTCCACATCATTTCCATTTCAAGACGGCCTGATCCATACGGGTTTATATCGACAGACATTCTATAAATCGTGTCCTGAGAAATCAATTCAAGCGCTTGGGGTGTTGCATCATTCCCACCGACATAAACATCGGAACCGGTGATCCCCGCTGCACGGAACGCTTCATAGGCTCCCAGAGCATTATTATCATTGTTGCCTTGAATAACCTTCAGATCAGGATGTGCCTGAATAAGATTTTCTGCAATATTCAGTGCTTCACTCGTATTTGAAGACGACTGCCTTGCAACCAGCTGGGCCCCAGGCGCATTTTCATGAACTCCGTCTACAATACCATCACCGCGAGCAATGACGTGAGCGAGCATATCTTCGACGATTATAGCAAATTTCGCATCTGGTGGAAGGTTCTCAGAAATCCATTTACCTGCCTCAAGTCCGGCAGTATATCCGAATTTATATTCATCCAGAGACAGAAACGCATCCGGATTTGACTTCATTGGATGGATCGTAGCAACGACAAAAATACCTTCCGCCTGCGCTCTCTCGACGTATGGTGCCGACGCTTCGGCATCTAACGTGGCCATCATGATTCCGTCGACACCCTGCGTGATCCAGTTCTCGAGTACGCTGAGTTCGCGAGCAGGATCCATTTGACTGTCGTGAATAACCAACTTAACGCCCAACTCGTCAGCTTTGTCCTGAGCACCCTGAACCTGAGTGCTCCAATAAGGATTTGTAATGTCAGAGACACTGAATCCTACAACGAATTGATCCTTACTTTCTGAGTCAGCTGCTCCATTTGCGAATCCAAAGGAAGCAATCGTTACCAACGCGATAATTGACAAAAAAAGCCGTTTCTTCATGTAATCCTCCATCCTTCATTCTTTTGGTGTCTTGTCACCAATTGTTTACGATTATTGACCAGAGGTTCCCTGATGTCAATAATAAAATTCCCTTCACACAAAACCAGAGACTATCACAATAGGTCGGAGATAGATCTATTTGTATCAAAATGACTGATATCGACTGATAATGATTGAATAAATGACGTGTTACATCTAATATCAAAGAAATTCTTCGATATTTGTTACCTTTGTTGTAGAACAAATCAAAGTTTAGATTAACAATTGAACCATGCATCTGGCGTGTTTCGTAATTTACTGAAACAGTAGTTTTTCCAGTTTTTCCAGTTTTTTCGTTTTTCAGAAATCATGTTGATGGGTAGTTCCGATTTTTTTCAATTGGAGAATCTTAGGAGAGGATATTCAGATGGATAATATGCATGCAGCAGTACTTTACGGAATAGATGACCTTCGTTATGAAGAATATTCACGACCTGTTCCAAAAGACAATGAAGTGCTTATCAGGATTACAAGTAACGGTTTATGTGGATCTGATATTCATTTTTACAAAGAAGGTCGGTTAGGTCCGTTTATCGTCAACGAACCATACATTCCAGGCCATGAAGCATCAGGAATTGTCGTTGAAGCAGGAAAGTCTGTAAGAAATGGGCTGAAGACCGGTGATCGAGTGGTTGTTGAACCCGGGATTCCCTGCCGTAAATGTACATACTGTAAAAGTGGAAGGTATAATTTATGCAAAGATGTCGTATTCCTCTCTGCACCTCCGATCAATGGTACTTTTTCCGACTACGTTGCAATCCCTTCTGATTTCGCCCATTCGATTCCCGAATCCGTATCGAACGAGATGGGGGCAATGGTGGAGCCGTCAAGTGTTGCTATCCAAGCTTTCGACAGGCTCAATATCCAGGCAGGAAACAGCCTTACTATACTGGGGGCGGGTCCGATTGGACTGATAACTCTTATATCAGCAAAAGCATATGGTCTGTCAGAAATATTCGTTGTAGACACCGTAGCTGGCCGATTGAATGCAGCAAAAAAGTTAGGCGCTCAGTTTACAGTAGACAATACGGAAGGAAATGCCGTACATGAAATCGGAGGACTTACCAAGGGTTCGGGTACAAAATATGTAATTGATACAACCGGTTCCTCCAAGGCCTGCGCACTTGCACCGATAATCGCTGAGGTGGGTGGTAAGATTGCTCTTGTCGGGTGGCCTGAATTAAGTGATTTTAATTATCCTGTTGAGAAGATTATTGAGAAAGAGCTCGATATTGTGGGCATCAACCGATATGCAAATACTTTTCCCAAAGCCATTTCCATGTTGGCTTCCGGTCAATTGGATCTATCTCCCGTTATCAGCCACCGATTTTCATTTAACGAGGTAAGTAAAGCATTCGCCTATGCCAGCAACAATAAAATATCAACATTGAAAATTATGATAAATCACAAAGAATAGATCTGGCGGTTCTCCGCCGACGTCCCGAAATTCCGATTCCACGATTGAAGAATTCAACCGGCTGTTCTGGAAGCTCCGACGTCTCCCTGTTGCAGCTTTATTACATCTGGAGAAAATATCGTCTGTGATTCGCTATTGT
>JAUVAR010000021.1 GCA_030591625.1 Candidatus Zixiibacteriota bacterium | reverse complement strand
TTTATGGTCAGACCTTTGTATGATTGATCGACTGCATTGCGTCAAAACTGAATCAGCTAATAATGACAACTAACTGATCTTATGATAAAAGTACAGCCCTGACAAATGACAAGTATTGTACAATTTAAAGCACGGATATATCAACTTGAATCTGCTTTAATTCTATCCGTATATGTAGTAATGCAGTTCAACCTTCACCTCTAATATATTGCATAACAATAAGTTGTCAAGTAGTTTAAGGTTTTTCTCGATCAGAAATACTGACCTGAACCAATAGAGATTTGCCATTCATTATTTTGGGCGTAAGAGAGGTCAATCCTTACAAGTTGTGTTCTTGTAAAACGTTCCATCGAAAGACGCAGTCCAGTCCCGATTGAATAATCAAAATTTGAAAATTTTACAGACTCACCCGAATCCCAGGCCTGACCGGCATCTATAAAAAGAACTGTCCCCAAAAGAACTGACATAAACTCAAGCCCTGAGAAAAAACGACCTTCAATATTAAATAATAGCTCTCTATTACCTGTTGAATAGTGGGTTTCAAACCCTCTTAGTCCGGAACGACCACCCAGAGTTAGAGATTGTTGACCACTTGTCAGATCGTCGGCAACGTAAACAGCTCTTAGTACTCCGGTCACAAAACTGAATTTACGATTATAAACGGTCAACCCTGCAATTGACCTGTCTCTTAAAACTTCTCCCCCACGAAACCAACGATTGTAGTTGTAGCTCAGGCTGATAATGTGTGATCCTATCTTGTCTGACCAAACAGTTCCAAAAATTAAACGATCATATTCGTAATCATTAAATGACGGAGTAAAAGCACGCCCAATCCCAAACGATATCGACTTGGAAAGAGTAATATCTTCGTTGTAGTAGAATCCTGAGATACCTCGTTCGACAACAAAATTCAGGTCTCTGAACTCAATAACGGCTGAAAACTCATGATAGGTCGAATCTTCTGGAAACTGAATCGCCACCGTGGTGTCGAATATTGTCCTGTCTGTCGCTTTCCTGTTAGTGTATCGATAAAGACCTTCTAGCCTAACCTTTCGCGTATAACTCCCCCAGCGATAATCTGTCTCAAGAGTAAAGATATCTGCACTATTCCTCCACCTGCCCACTACTTCGGTATCACGATACTCATCATGCCTGCCCCCTATATCTGAGAAATTTGCAGAAATAGAAAACTGCTGTGACAAAGAATAGAACGGATGACTTATACTTATCTGCCTGAGAGTGCCTAATGGATTATCACTATATAAAAAGCCTGCAGAAATAGGTGCAGACTTGATGCGACTGTTTTGATATTCTGCATCAAGATAGTTTACTTCTTTCTCTTTCAGGAAATAATCGAAGGCAAGCAGATGATTTCTCCCAAAGAGATTGCGTTCGTGAGCACCAAACTGGATATCGGTTTCATTGCCATCTCTTCTAACTTTTAAATTAAAGAGAAGACTCCAACGGTCTATTGTAGTAACAATTACCTTTACCTGTCCTTTGCCGTTAGGCTCAGCATTCACCCAGGCATCATTAATGGCTAATCGTCGCCTCAAGTTACGGCTTGTTTCATCGGCCAGAAGTTTTGTGTAGGGCTCTCCCTTTTTCAGGATGATTTCATCCCTAACGACCTTTTGACGTGTAACTACATGCAGACGGTTAGCAGCTTTGGAGATAAAACGTTCTAATCCGTTTCCTCCGTTCGACCTGATATTAGAATTCACGACAATAATCGTATCAATGATCAAACCTTCGGGATCGAACGACTCTGTCGTATCCGGGAATGTATCTTCGCTTCGACTTTCGCTAACCATCAGAATTAAGCAACAAGCCCCTATGGTTAACCAACTAATCAAGTCACGTCTTATCAAGATGTCAAATCTCACTTTCGGGCGGTCTAAATATTGTTCCTGGCCTGTTTTGGTCCATTTCTCAAGGAATCATCAAATTCCGCCGATAACATTATTATCTGAAAGAAAACAGTCTCAGGATCAAAATGGCAAGAAAGAAAATTGGTGATATGCTATGTGAGCATGGGTTAATAACCCAGGCTCAGCTCGAGGAAGCTCTTATAATCCAGGAGCAGTCAGGGGTTCGTCTGGGTGAGGTGCTGGTAAATAAGGGGCATATTACTGAAAATGAGCTTGTTGGGGTTATGGCTGAGCGGCTTACAATTCCAAAAGTATCGCTCGATATGATGGTTATCGATCCAGCAGTAATTTCTTTAGTTCCGGTTGAAATTGCCCGCAGGTACACTCTTGTTCCTATTTTTGCAATCGGTAATACTCTTACCCTGGCGATGGAAGACCCTCTCAATATTATTGCAATTGATGAAATTCGGTATCAGACCGGATCTGAGATAAAGAGATCAATTGCAACTTCGACAGAAATTAAGGATGCAATAAATCAATACTATACTGTTGCCGATTCAATGGACGAAATTATCGGGACAGGAAAGCAAAACAAACAAAATAAAGTTGCATCATCCGTAGCTCAGAAACCTTCCGAGGCTGACTCACCTGTTGTTAAGTTGGTTGATCTTATCATATCAAAAGCAGTTAAAGCCAAAGCAAGTGATATACATATTGAACCGGATGAAACAACTCTGCGGGTTCGTTATCGCGTGAATGGAATTATGCGAGAGGAAGCCGACCCGCCTAAGTCGATGCAGAATGAAATCGTTTCGAGAATTAAAGTATCTTCGAATCTTGATGTTTCAGAAAAACGATTGCCACAGGATGGTCGTATGGGTGTAATGATTGATAATAACCCAATCGATCTTCGTGTTTCAACTCTGCCAACAATTCATGGTGAGAAGATTGTAATTCGAATACTTGACCGACGAAATTTAATGCTCACATTTAAGCAACTCGGTATTCGTTCAAGAATGATTGAGCAATGGAACAATCTGATTCGTAAACCTGAAGGTTTGGTTCTGATCTCCGGTCCAACCTCAAGCGGAAAAACTTCGACCCTCTATACATCTCTCTTAGAAGTAAACAGTATGGAGAAGAATATTATCACGGTTGAGGATCCGGTAGAATTTTCACTTCCATTAATCAATCAAATACAGATAAACGAAAAAGCAGGTCTGACTTTCCCGTCAACTTTGCGCTCTATGCTTCGGCAGAATCCTGATATAATTATGATCGGTGAAATTCGTGATAAAGAAACAGCTCAAATGGCTGTTCGTTCATCAATGACTGGACATCTTGTTTTCTCAACAATACATACGAATGATGCTGCCTCTGCAATAACGAGACTGATCGATATGGGCGTTGAACCGTATTTGGTTGCATCTGCTCTTAACGGTGTTGTTGCTCAGAGACTGGTTCGTAAAAACTGTGAACATTGTCGTGAAGTTTATGAACCTCTAAAGCAGCTTATCCAACGAGCCAACCTTGAAGAATTAGCCGGTGCCATTGAATTTAAAAAAGGTGTCGGGTGTACTCACTGTCGTCAATCCGGATTTGGTGACCTAACCGGTATTTTTGAAATGATTGAGATTTCACCACCGATAGCGGAACAGATTCTTGAAGGTAGTTCACTGGCGGGGATTCGTGAGACGGCACGCAATTTTGGTTATCTCCCTCTATTTGAAGCAGGTCTTGAAAAATTAACTGCGGGTGAAATATGTCTCGAAGAATTACTAAGTCAAACTTCGAATATTGAAGATTATTTTGCTCCTGCCAAGAATGTAATATCCAATGCCCAGCCAGTATAAATATGATGCGGTTACTCATGACGGTGTCCGCAAATCAGGTCTGATAGGTGCTGCGGGGACGGCTCAGGTTGAAGAATTTCTTGAGCTGAATAAGCTCATACCTATTAGTATTTCCGAAGCTAACGAACAATATAATCTTGGATTGTTCAGTTTTCGAAAGAAAATTGATTACGAACAATTGATAACGTTTACAAGCTCTCTTGCAACGATGTATCGTGCCGGCATTCCTCTCTTGCGCGCCCTTGAAATTATAAAAGTTGGTAAATCTGACAGTAAATTTAATCAAGTACTGGGACAAATCAAAATTCAGGTACAGTCAGGTCGGCAGTTGTCAGAGAGTATGGAAGACCATCCGAATATTTTCAGTCGAGTATATACCGCTTCAATTCAGGCAGGTGAAGAATCGGGTAAACTTGATGAAATTCTTGATGAATTATCACAGATGCTTGAGTCCGAACATGAATTGACCCGTCAGATAAAATCGGCTGTGCGCTACCCGGTGATTGTACTAATTGCAATTTCGTTGGCAATTTTTGTATTGATGAGTTTTGTTATACCTCGTTTCGTCGCTTTCTATTCATCGTTTGATGCCGAACTTCCACTGGCTACAAGAGTCATAATGAATACCAGTGAATTTCTATCACAGTATTGGCCAGTTGTTTTGTTTGGTGTGATCGCTTTAGTCGTTGGTTTCAGAAAAATTATATCAACTTCCGGTGGTCGGATGTGGCATGATCGACAATTATTAAAAATACCGGTCCTCGGTGAATTGGTCATTAAAGGTAATATCGCACGTTTCTGTATAATGTTCAGGATTCTATTCAATGCCGGGATTCCGTTAATTAAGACTTTGACCATCTTGTCTAATTCAATAAAGAACGTCGCTATATCCAAAGAGATTGGCGAGCTTGAAGATATCATAAGACAGGGTCAGGAAATAGAATCTTCTTCTGATCTGTTCGAATTCTTTCCGGAACAAGCAATCCAAATGATTTCAATCGGTATGGAATCTGGTAATTTGGATAAGATGCTTCGAGAAGTTGGAAGACATTATTCAAGACAAGTCTCATATATGTCTCTCCATCTTACTTCAATAATAGAACCACTTTTGACCCTGATTCTGGGAGCTTTTGTGCTGGTTCTTGCCTTGGCTATCTTCTTGCCGATGTGGAACTTAATCAAAGTGTTCTCCGGCTGACCAAAACTTTAGTTTTCAATAAATATGCCGATATATGAAGAAAGTAATTCAAAAACCTGTTTCGGAGGAAATATGATGTTTTCACGCCTTGCCAATCGCGGCGGTTTCACGCTGATCGAATTAGTAATCATTATCGTTGTGCTGGGCATTCTTGCCGCAGTGGCAATTCCGAAGTATCAAGACATCACGGGTGAAGCAAAGGAAGCTGCTGGAAGAGCCTCGTTAGGATCTCTCAGATCTGCAATCACAATTTATTATGCTAATCAAGCAGTGACAACTGGCACAGCGATCTGGCCATCACTTTCACAGCTTGAAACTTCTGGTTCTGTAATGGCTCAGGGTATGCCTGAGAATCCATATCAGGCTACTGCCAATGCGCCAGATTCAATAGTAACTGGTGTTACCAAAGGAACAATCGTCGGTACCCGTGGCGGATGGGCATATCTTGCCTCTACTGGAGAAATCTGGCCCAACACAAGCGGAGCCGGAGAGAATAACTGGTAACAGTATTAATAAGCGGAAAAGCTCGTTATGAGCAGAATAAATAAATTAAAGCTCGATCGGGGCGGGTTTACCCTGATCGAGCTTGTTATTGTAATAGTGACCCTTGGAATTATAGCGGCGGTAGCAATTCCTAAGTTTTCCGATATGGCCTCAAGTTCAAAACGGAACGCTACTCTTCAGGAAATGACATCATTGAAAAAAGCAATTATTGGAAACCCTGAAGCTCTGGCCGGTGGAGAATATATAGACCGGGGTTTTGAGGGAGATATTGGCTACCCACCTTCTTCCCTCAATGATCTCGTGAATAAACCTGGTTCGCTATTGGTCTATGACCCGATCACAAGAATCGGCTGGAATGGACCTTATGTCGATTCCTCGGGAGCTTCGTATCTTAAAGATGCCTGGGATAACAATTATGTTTATTCAGTTGCAAGTCGTGAGATTGTCTCAACCGGTGGTGGCAGCGATTCTATAAAGATCAGTTTTTGATCGGAAATGATATGCTCAGACTAAAAGAGATATTCAAAACTGGCAAACCTGCCAATAAGAACAATTCGGGTATAGAACAACCGGGTCAATGGCATTCGCTTCGTACTGCAAAAACGTTGTTTCCGGGGCGTCATATCTCCTGCATGTTTGATGAATATTCGATTCAATTAGCTACTGTTTTACAAATTGGTTCACAGCGACGACTGTTAGACGTACAAAAAACTTATCTTCCTTCTTCGCTGGAAAATCCCGAAAAACGTCTTGCCTTTATTACCAATTGTATTGAAGGATATTACAAAGATTTTTCGAACAGCTTCACATCTACATCAATATGTCTCAGTGGTTCTGAAACTGCGTTTAGAACAATTGAGTTGCCATTGCTCTCAAACAAAGAGCTTCGTTCGGCTATCAAGTTTGAAGTTAGCAAGCATATCCCTTTCCCTACCGACCAGTCCGAATTTGATTATCGAGTAGTTCAACGCTTCGATAAGCCCGGTGCAGAACGTTTACGTATATCTGTACTGGCAGCAACAAATCGTCTGATCTCTGAGAGTATGCAGCCTTTCGATCAACTCGGAATAACAGTATCTGCAATCTATCATACACAGGATGTAGTAGGTCAGCTATTAGTTGATATCCCTGATTTCTCACCAACCGAGCATTATGCACTCATCAATGTTGGGCGTGAACGCACAGAGATTTCTTATTACGAAGGATCACAGCTCGGCTTTACTCATATTGCAAATCTGGGGTCTTCGTTTATATCAAAAAGATCCGATCCCACCGTACTGGAATATTTCGGTGAATCTCTGGCAGCAGAAATTCAGAATTCATTAGACTTCTATGCCGGTCAATTCTCTTCTCATTTCACAAATAAGATTTTTGTATATGGTGATCTTGCCTACGCCGATGAGATTATCGAACTATTGTCAGATCGTTTTGGATTCTCTTTTAGCCGTTTTCCTGCCGACAAACTGAATCTTACAAAAAGCAAAGATTCCGATTTCGATTTTGTACTACCTGTATCTTTACCCTCGGTAGCTGCGGCGAGTTGCCGAACAAAGTTAGCCAATCTTCTTCCACAAAAGAATAAACAGATACTTCATGACCAAATTATTAATAGAAGCTGCATTGCCTCTACTGCCATTATCTTTCTACTGCTTTTTATTGGATGGAATTTGATGCAAAAAGATATCAATGGAACCGAGCACCAGTTGCATCTCTTGACTCAAACAACTGAACGATACGAACAATCTGATGCGTATAAGGCATATTATAGACTCAAGAACCAGATAAATGCAGAACAATCCTATCTCGAACAGGTAGAGACAACTCCGAGCTTTATGAGTGAGAACTTAAAAGAGCTCTCACACCTGACAAATGGTAATATTCGTCTGGTTGGATTTGACTATAACGCATTAACCGAGGGACAGAACCTGCAATTGCTCGGTATTGTACGAGGCAATGAAACACCTCCGGAGATTATCCTGGCAGAATATATCGAAACATTGCAACAGTCACCATTTTATGAAAATGTAACTGTAGTCCGTCATCGCAAAAAGAAAGTGAACGGACGATTCGAGATTGAATTTCAATTGAGCGCAAGAGGTATTGTATGAACAAACATCTTGCATCATACATAGCAGTAAGCTGTACTGTGCTGATTTTGTGGATTGCATTTTTGTATCTCCCCTACCTTTCAGAACGAACAGAGCTTGAAACTGCAGTAGCACAAAAACAAGTCCAGCTCGATGAGATGAAAAAAACTGTTCTTGAGCTTCCGGAATTCATAGCGAGACATCGGATTATGATTGACTCACGCCAAAAGCTTCATTCCTCTTTGTATGCCAAACAGGATATAATGAGATTGATTGATCATATCCGAGAAGATGCAGATAAGTACGGACTAACAATAACTGAAATTGCTCCTCCTGTTTCTGAATTACTGCTGTTGAATCGACATGTTGATAGTCTCAAGTTACCGGACTTTTTGAATATTACATTGATGATTAACGGTAGCTACTCAGATTTCGGTAAATTTGTTGGTGAAATCGAGCACGAACCATTTTTTAGAGACATAAACACATGTCGTGTTAATGGTGCCGCCAGCAATTCAACACAAGTTATGTACTCGTTTGGATTTAAGGCTCTACTTGGCCAAATAAATATTCATGAGAACGAGGGAGCAGAATCATGAACGAAAAAAAGCGCAAGATGATCGTATATGTTGTGGCTGCAATAAGTCTTACATGGTCTGCATTCAACTACCAATTTGACAAACCGAAGCCTATCAACCAGAACAAAGTTGAGGCGGCCAAACAAATGACTCTTTCTGAAACTGCTCCCAAGACAAATTTTGTCAGTATGAAAGTCGAGCAAGAGAAAGAGTGGGGGCGTAACCCGTTCCGTCCATGGATTAGAAGAAGTAACACTTCGATTAATCGCAGTAAGTCAAACAATTCGAATCTTGCCTGGATAGTTGGTGGTATTCTCTACTCACCGAACTCACCATTAGCTTATATAAACGGACAGGCAGTTAAAACCGGCGATACAATAAACGGAGCAACTGTTATTGCTATAGATAAAAAGACAATTACGCTCGAACATAAAGGGAAGATTTTCACCCTGGGTATCAATAAAGGTTAGGCCATGCTATATCGATTACTTATATCCGCGATGCTAATTGCAGCAATGACAACTTCTGTTTTTGCGCAAAGCAATAAAACTACAAAATTAATATCTCTTGAATTTGAACAGGTCCCAATCCTGACTGCACTCAATATGATCGCCACCCAAAATGGCTTAAATCTTGTTGCCGGTGGTTCGGTTGACGGTACTGTGTCGATTCAATTGACAGAAGTTGATATCTGGACAGCTCTTGATGCTATTTTAGCAGCTAATGGATATACCTATTTTGTCCGTGATGATGTTATTATTGTAAAGGCTATAAAAGATACAGAGGCGACAGACCTTATTTCAAAACTTTTCACACTCAACTATCTTGATCCTATCACTGCGAAAAAAGCACTTGAAGGAAGGTTGTCCGAAAAAGGTAAAGTAATAATTCTCGATAAGAAATCGGATTCCGAATCAAACAATAACGCAAAATATTCTCCAAATCGTATTATTATAACTGACCTCCCCTCTAATATTGCGAGCCTTTCTGAAACAATCACACTTCTTGATGTACGCGAACGTTCGATATTGATTGAGGCTAAAATAATTGAGACAGAATTAGATGATGACCTCAGACTTGGATTCAACTGGCCCTCTGCTGTGACAGTTAACGGCACCGGAGCATCCGATGGTAGTGTTACCTCGGGGACAACCCTTCAATCGAACAATTCACTTGGTGCTTTCAATCTTGGAAGTGGCCGATGGAACTGGGGAAAACTATCGATTGCTCAGATGTCACTTGTGCTCGATATGCTCGAACAAAAAGGAAATTCTCATCTTGTTTCTGATCCGAGGATAACTACAATAGAAAACCATGAAGCTGAATTCCGTTATGAAATTGTTATCCCGATTCAAACGATCAATCGTTTCACGGAAGGCTCATCAACGTCTGACATCGTTACATTTCAGGATGAAGAAGTAGGAATTTCGTTGCTCGTCACGCCTCGAATCAATGGCGATGGCAATATTACAATGGAATTATTCCCAACGGTAGAAGATATAATCGGCTATAGTGGCACGCCCGAAAATCGCAAACCGATAACATCATCACGATCAATTCGTACACGGATTACTGTTAAAGATGGCGAAACTGTTGCACTCGGTGGACTGCTTAAAGAAAATGAGATTGAGTCAATTAAGCGTGTACCATTCCTTGGTCATATACCGTTACTTGGGAAATTGCTGTTCACAAATAAGAGTATTGAACGAACCAAAACCGATCTGATAATTCTAATTACACCGCATATTCTCGACTAAGTGATACGTTGTAGCATCCAACGTTTGGATTTGCTTACGAGAAGTTGCAAGGTTAGTGCAAACATCCCAAAATCTAAGAGCAGCGATTCTGTAGCTGAGCCTGTTGCAGAGCCACCTGCCTTAAAGCAACCGCAATCGACGTCGATTCCACGAATAATTGTGCTGGATAAAGCTATGATGAAAACGACCATCATAATATTTACCCAAAGAACTGCTCCGCGATAATAAACCCCGCCGATGAGTGCAAGACCGACAACCAATTCAAGCCATGGAAGCACCAGGGCTAAAATGTTTATCAATAAGCCGGGTATAAGATGATAGTACCAGATTGATTTTGCAAACAGTGCTGGCTCGAGTATTTTATAGAATGATGCATAGATAAAAATTGCACCCATAATAATTCGAGAGAGCATAGTTATGAAATCATTGTGAATTATTGATCGCATTCTTCTCTCCTTTCCAACTCGAATCCGGCATTATCCCATTCACGAGCACCCCCGAAGAATATTTTCAATCCGGTGTATCCAAGGTCCTGCATGTTGCGTGCAAGATGCAGCGAAAGGTCACACTCTTCACCTGAACAGAATACAATAATTGAATAATCCAGCGAGACATCGGCAAGCACTGTCTCAAAATATCCTTCAAGTTCATCGGGCATATATTCAAAAGGAATTGAAATCGAACCCGGTATCGTTCCACAAATAAATTCCTCATGATCGCGGGCATCAACAAAGATAGATGTCTTCGTTGCGAATTCGATATTGGCTATATTGATATCAATGAACGGAGGGTCTCCCGCCTCGGCTGATGGAGGAACGATTGGCCCATCACCATCAGATATTTCACGATACTCCCCGATCCAGCTTATGTTTTCGGGCGAAATCGAATTAGCCACTACACTTAAAAGTATAGATAATATTATAAGAATTATTGTTTGTTTTATCATTCTACCTACATTCCAAATTCTGCTCAACTAATAATCATTATACCAGATTATACAACATTTCGATCAATAATATCAATGTTCAACAATACCCAAAAGTCCTAAAACCAAAACTGCACATATACCAAGCATTAATAATAGTAATTTCACCCATTGTTTATGACGACCATGAAATACTTCGGGAAGCAACTTCCCTATTGCAACGTATAAAAATGAACCAGTTACAACCCCGGTCATAAGATGAATTGCATCATGCTGACCAGAACCGATAAACTGACCCATAATCAATGCACCAAAAGGTGTAGCCGCAGCAAAGATGAATAATCGAAAAAGAATCCCCTTGAGGCTGATTTCGGCCAAGATAAGAAGCGATGAAAGAGCAATCGCTGCCGGGATCTTATGGGCGAGAATTGATATCAACATCGCTCGACCAATGACCATATCTGTACCTGCTAAGGCAAGACCGGCACCATCAATGAGAGAGTGTACTGAAAGTCCGATAAATGCTGTAACCCCGGCAATTTCGTGAGTATGACGGTACCCATCGCGACCATCTGAGGCCAGAAACCGCTCGACAAAAAAGAGTAGCATAAATCCGGCAAGAATCATTATGCCACTAAGCTGGGCATGCTCGGAATCAATCGATTCTGGCAATAGAATTCCGAATACTGTCCCAAGAAATATACCGGCTCCAAATGAGAGGAAATAATGTAGATGTTCGTCTGACCAACGTCTGACGACAACAATTGCCCCTGATCCAAAAGCTGCCACAAATGCAATCAGACTATAAAATAATAATGACTTGCTCATAGAGGTCGAATCAAGACTATTAAGACACGCTGGTCAAGCAAAATTGATGAAGATAAAGGACTTTATATAAAGCAAAAGGACCCGTCATTTTGACGGGTCCCTACAATTCATCTATTTGGAATAGTTGGACCGTGCTGACTGGTCCATAACATTTTGCCGGTTATAACGACCTTAGGTCGATTCCTTCCGGCACCTCAGGGTTTATCACCCAGTGTCTTCCCTGAAGAATTTTACTGATTACCTTGGCAAACTTAGTTGGTGCCAGGTCTTGCAGACCATAAAGGTGCCAGCAATCCTTCTCTTCCACTACGGCGAATTGTTCAGCCTCTTTTCTTCTTGGCATGGCATTCTCCTATATTCTTGCTACATCTTTGCGTGAGTTAGTTACCAAAAATATACCGCAGATAGCAGCAGAATATAAATGCCCGATTCAAATAGTACCACCTCCTCGAGGGTTACGATTTTCGAACAAAAAAAGCTCCAAAGTGCTAACGATCACAGGGTGACTATACGTCATCCTTCATATATTAGTCTTTTAACATACACTTAGTTAGAAAATATTTTTCGTAACTTCTTGATCGCACGGTGTTTATAAATATTTACTACTTGTTGAGTGACGCCTAAATCGAGGGCTATTTCTCTCTCCTTTTTGCCGGCAAGGTAAGAATGCAGAACTTGCTTCTGGCGTTCAGAAAGAGAGTGTCCGATGTGCCACTTCAGCTTGGATCTGAACTGATCCAGAGCACTTGATTTGGCACGGGATGCATCGCCTGCATAATATGCAGAGCTTTCGTTGGCAAAAGATTCGAGCATCAGCCGGTCAACTAAGACTTCGGCAAAATCTGACTCTCGATTGGAGGCCATGGGAGTAAACCTCAGAATTTTAGATTGTGTGTGCTTCTTATCTTATTAAGCTTATCGACCGAGATTTTAAACCGTTTTGCGGTCTCCTCACGGATTTCCGATAATGCTATACGTTGCTCATAACTACTTAAATCATTCGGAAGATCACTATGGCGCTTTTTAGAGTATGCGATAATCTTTCGATGCAAATCTTCTGATGATGATTTCTTCTTTTTTGCTACTGTATTGGTTATCGCTGTTTTTTTCTGAGAGGTTTTAGCTGAGGCTAACTTTGTGAGGGAATCAATTGCAGTACTAGATTCGGCTAAGACTGTGTGAAGAGAATCCGTCTCCTCACTGTAAGCTTGTGTCATCCGATCAATTGAGTCAACAAACTCAGCTTCAGAGTTCTGCATATCTGTCATGATCGAATCGATATTCTGCCTTAGTTGTTCTACTTCGGCAACCGATTCTTTCTTAGCTTCACTCTTTATCTGCTCATGTTTGACCTGATCCCGCTCAGATTTGAGCCAACTGACACCAGCTATCAGAGCAATCAGGAACAGACCAATGAACACTTTTCTCATCTTAGAAACCTCATAATGAGTGCAGGATATGAATCTGCAATGAGCTGGTCAAGATTGAAATGGGGACAGTTTTAAGAATCTGAATGATGTTTTTTAGCGTTTTATCCGTAGCGTCAAAAATACCCAGGGCCTCAGGATTGACCACCAGCCCGAAAATGGCTTGATCTTGCTGTAATTCTGCTTTTCTAAAGGATAATCCATCGCAACCGGCACTTCTGTAACACGATACCCAAGCTTTATAACTTTGTAATGAATATAATATTCAAGTTCGTAGCGGTCGAGCCATGATTGATTGAGATTGATCTCGGGATCATCAAAAAGCGAAAGTCGATACGCTCTAAAGCCACAAGTCACATCGGTAGCTTTGTAACCAAGCAGAATCGATGCGACTGAAGTTAATGCTTTGATTGCAATTTTACGGCCGGTTGGAAGATTGGGTGATTCTCCCCCAGGCAGATTTCTGGACCCTTGCACATAGTCAGTTTGATTTGATTCGAGTGGGGCGACAAGAGATTCAATTTGATCTGGTCGCATCTTGCCATTAGCGGCCATTATTACAATAGCGTCATATTTATTATCTCGGCCCAATGCTATCGCATCTCTGATTGATGCCCCTACCCCCAGATTCGTTTCATGACGGATATAATATTTGCCAAAATCTCTGAGAAGTTCAGTTGTTCCGTCAGTCGAGCCATCATCGATAAAACATAAGTCGTAATTGCGCTCTTCTGGAAATCTCTCAAGCAATTGGTTCAGCCTTGGAGATTCATTGAATGCCGGTATTGCGACCAAAATCTTCAGAGCCAATTGTCACTCCCGATTAATTGGAGTAAGGATGTTATTTGCGAAACGATATCTCTTTGAACATTCATCACAGATCATTTCGGTTTTGGTATTTTCAGTACCACACAGTTTTGTTCCACAACTGCATACATACCCTGCCAGACGAGATGGATTGCCATAGACAAGAGCATAGTCACGAATATCATGTGTAACCACGGCACCGGCACCGACCATAGAATAACTACCAATTTTATTTCCGGCAACGATAACAGCATTTGCTCCAATCGATGCCCCCATGCTTACGATAGTTGCAACAAGAGGCTTTACAATTTTACTACGAGGGTTGATGTCGTTAGTGAAGACTGTATTAGGTCCAATGAAAACATCATCTGCAATAGTTACACCATCCCAAACCGAGACGCCATTCTTGATAGTGACTCTATCGCCAATCGTCACGTTTTGTTCGATAAAACAATGATCACAAATATTGCAGTCAGCCCCAATTGTGACATTTTTTTGAATATTAACAAAAGCCCAAATGCGTGTGCCTGTGCCGATTTTATCTGTTACAACGATTGCAGTTTCATGAATAGTATATTTGCTCAAACTGTTTCAACCTCCACCGCTACTCCCCCGCCTGCCAATGATTTTTGAGCCGCTTCAAGCAAACAAACAACTTTCAAACCATCTACACCATCACTGCGCATCGCCTTGTTACCTTCAATAGCTCCTACAAATTCATCAACCATTTTGGAAAGTGCTTCAGTTGGGTCAAGTTTGGGTGCGTACATATCTCCAGTTCGGTATTGAACAAGCATGTCATATATATCTTCACGATCCTTAACGAAATCAACACCACGATCATACACTTTGATCTTCTCCGAAGGCTCCATGTCGTCGTATATAATCATACGTTTCGAACCGGACAAAAGAGTCCTGCGAACCTTTACGGGAGCGAGCCAGTTAACATGAATATGTCCGATCAATGAATCTGAATAGTTCACCGTGAGATATGCAATATTTTCAAGTCCATTCCCAAAATGTGAAATCCCCGTAGCAGAAACTGTTGCAGGTGATTCCGGCAATAAGTATTGCATAATAGACAGATCATGTGGAGCCAAATCCCAGATGACATTTACATCGTGCTGAAACAACCCAAGATTAACACGCACAGAATCAAAATAGTATGGCGTGCCGACATCACCCGAATCAACCAACTGTTTCATTTTTTCAACAGCCCCAGTATATAAGAATGTATGGTCAACGCCGATCACCAGTTTCTTCTTTTTAGCTTTTTCGATCAACGCACGACCTTCGGAAGTAGATGCAACAAACGGTTTTTCGACTAACAGATGCTTACCGTTATCCAAAGCACGATTGGCCAAATCATAATGGGTTGATACAGGCGTAGCGATCACAACGGCATCTATACTTTTTGAATTGATTATTTGATTTGCATCTACGTACAAATCTTTGACCGATGGAAAATGTTTTGCGACAAACGTTAGTCGCTCTGGGGCAAGGTCAGCCACAGCCAACACATTCGTTTGGTCCTGGGCTATAAAATTACGGATAAGATTAGGTCCCCAATAGCCCGAACCAATTATTCCGATATTTATCATTTAACCTTCACTAAACAGAATATTAAACTTATGCTCTATCCGATATTTCCAACCGCTTCTTCTTCGAGTGATTTCAGCGAGAGATGAGCTTTCTTAAGATAATAAAATCCGAGCAACGTAATAGGGATGTACTGAGCAAGATGTAACACGATTGAAAAAGCTCGTGCATCGACATCAGGTATATTATAAAGCGACAGAGTAAGCACAGCCCCTGCATGATAAACACCAAAGAAGCCGGGTGATGATGGAATCAATATGGACACTGATACAACAACAAGCAGCACATAGGATGCTTCAAGAGGTAAATCAAAACCAAACGCCAGGAACACAAAATAATTTGAAAAGCCCATAAAGAGCCAGATTAACAATGTTTGAACGGCAACATTTATAAATGTTACAGGGTCTCTCATGAACTGGAGTCCTGCGGCAAATCGGATCACAACATCTTTAATTTTTTCTTTTGTGCTAAGAGGGAGAAAGAAAAGATAACGTGTGAGCATATTTCCAGCTTTTTCGGGTCTCAACGAAATCACCGCTATAAAACAAACTCCAACCATTGCGGCAATAACCGCCACATAGGCAATAATCTCAAGTTTAGGGTCAGGCTCAAAGGGAGAAACATAAATCACGCCACCGAGAATAAGCAACAATGCTATTAGATCAAAAACCATTCGTTCAACGAATATTGTTGCGAGTGAAGTTGATTTTGCGATATCTGAGTCCTGCCTCGCCAATGAATCTGCACGTACGTATTCTCCGAGTCTGAATGGAAGAATATTATTAGCCATAAACCCGATACAGGTAGCAGCGAGAAGTTTATTGTACTGAACTGTTTTTATAGGACTTAACATCGTACGCCAGCGCAGGGAACGTTGATGCATCGCTAATATAACAAAAAGAAGATTAGGCAGCACCCACCAATAGTTCGGGTCCCCCATAGAAAGCCAAAGTTCTGAGAGGCTTGTATCTTTCAAAATAGAAAACCAAAGAGAAACTGCAGAGACACAGATCCCAAGTGCAAACAAAAGTGTTCGTTTAACAGATCGACTCATGGTTTCTCTCCCACAATTCCGATAAGTAAATCATCAAATTTCCGTGCAGCATTATCCCAATTAAAATTCTCCGCCCACTCAAGGCCACCGGCCTGTAATTTTTCACGCAAGGAGTCATTTTCTAAAATGAGCAATAGTTTTTCGCTTAGTGCTTTTATATTT
>JAUVAR010000041.1 GCA_030591625.1 Candidatus Zixiibacteriota bacterium | reverse complement strand
GTTGTGGCTCGAATAATCCTGTTATCATGCTTGATGAAATTGATAAACTCGGTTCAGATTTCCGCGGTGACCCTTCCTCGGCTTTGCTTGAGGTTTTGGACCCCGAACAGAATGACAGCTTCTCCGACCATTATCTTGATGTCCCGATTGATTTATCGAAAGTTATGTTCATAACAACTGCGAATTGGGCTGAACCTATTCCGCATGTGTTGCGTGATCGTATGGAGATGATTCGTATCCCCGGCTACACCGATTTGGAAAAATTGGAAATTGCGAAGAAGCATCTTATTCCCAAGCAGATAGAAAATCATGGTCTCAGCAAAGCAAACCTTACATTTGCAGATTCCGGTATTAGGGTATTGATTGAAGGATATACCCGCGAAGCAGGACTACGAAATCTCGAACGAGAGATCGCAAGTGTAACGCGTAAAATTGCCCGTCGTGTTGCAACTGGTAATAAGAAAAAAGTAAAAATCGAAGCAAAAGATTTAGGCAGAATTTTAGGACCGGCATATTTCTCACGCGAAGTTCTGACGCGGGGACATCGGGCGGGAGTAGTTCCCGGACTGGCCTATACATCGGTTGGTGGAGAACTTCTATTTGTGGAAGCTACTTCAATGGTCGGCAAGGAACGTCTTACTCTTACCGGACAGCTTGGTGATGTCATGCGTGAATCGGCGCAGGCGGCATTGTCATTTGTTCGTTCCGATGCTGAAGCTCTTAAGATTGATCAAAAGAAATTTACGGAATCTGAAATACATATTCATGTTCCTGCCGGTGCCACTCCCAAAGATGGTCCTTCTGCCGGTATCACTATGGCCGTTGCCCTTGCATCGTTGATGACCAATCGTCCGGTCAAAGCATGCCTTGCCATGACCGGTGAAATAACTTTGCGTGGTGAGCTTTTGCCGATTGGCGGCCTTAAGGAAAAACTGTTGGCGGCTGCAAGAGCGGGCGTTACTATGGTAATTTTGCCCGAAGATAATCGCAAGGATACAATTGAATTACCATCTGAAATAAAGAAGAAACTTAAATTTAAGTTCTTTACTGATGTCCTTCAGGCGATTAAATTTGCTCTTGAGAGTCCGTCCAAAGCTAAGGCTGCAAAGCCTAAGCCAAAGGCCCGTAAGCGCAAAACTAAATAAGCAGGATGCCTATGAAACTGGTCAACACCGACCAGATGCGGCAAATTGACCGCGATACAATCGACCACCAAAATATCTCCGGTGAAGTTCTTATGGAAAACGCCGGGGCTGGTATCGCCCTTAGAATTCTCGAAACAGTTACAGAACAAGCTTCCGGCATCTCTGCTGCAATTTTTTGTGGCAAAGGAAACAATGGTGGTGATGGATACGTGATTGCGCGTCATCTGCACAACGCCGGAGTAGAAGTTTCGATCTATCATCTCGGTTCACCCAAACAACTGACTGAAGATGCTGCACTAAATTTCAATCGTGCTATTGAAGCCGGGCTTTCACCTGTAGAAATTAAATCATCGGATGACTTACCGATTGATCTTGATGTTGATATCGTTGTTGATGCGATTTTTGGCACTGGTTTTACGGGTGCACCAAGAGATTTGTCGACAGATATGATCGATTTGATCAATTCGTGCGATGCCGAAATTATTTCTGTTGATATTCCATCTGGCTTAAATGCAGACAATGGTCAGTTTGAAGGTGCTGTTATTCAGGCTGATTGTACGTTCTGTCTTGCTCTGCCTAAATTTGGTTTGTTTGTTTCGCCCGGTCGTGAATTGTCCGGCTTTGTTGATGTCGTTCCGATAGGTATTCCATCAAATGTAATCGATAGTTTAAAACTCGCTACATCGTTGATAACAAGAGAGAGAGTTGCAGATTATTTGCTGTTCCGTCCACCCGATGGTCACAAAGGGACATTCGGAAAACTGTTCACACTGGCCGGCTCGACTGGGATGACCGGAGCTGTGGCAATGTGTGCAACGAGTGCACTTCGTTCTGGTTGTGGCATGGTTAAGATTGGTACACCAAAGAGTGTCCAGCCGGTTGTTGCAACACTTGCGATAGAGTCTGTTTCGGTTCAACTTCCCGATGTTGGCAGCAGAGGTAAATTAGCTTTGCGTGGACATGGGGAAATCCGCAAGTTGATTGAACAACATGATGCTTGTGTGATCGGACCGGGAATTGGACAGCATCATGAAACTACTGAATTGATCCGCCGACTTGTGTCAAATTTAGAACGACCTGCGGTTATTGATGCCGATGGTTTGAATGCACTATCAAAAGATATTGATATATTAAAATCGGTAGATGTTCCACTCGTTCTAACACCGCATGAGGGGGAGTTTGAGCGTTTATTTGGAAAGCCGATACCGTCTGAGATAGAAGAACGAATCGCAACGGTGATTGAAATTGCCCGTGAATATTCTATCGTTCTTGTAATGAAAGGTTCGCCGACATTGATTGGTACGCCGGATGGTGAATGTTTCTTTAATCCTACCGGCAATCAAGGGATGGCTACAGGTGGGTCGGGCGATGTTCTCTCCGGAATTATCGGATCATTCTTAGCGCAGGGGATGGAGACGACAGAGGCTGCGATTGCCGGCGTCTTTGTTCATGGCATGGCGGGGGATTTTATTGCTGACATAATCGGACCACGTTCGTTAATAGCGTCCGATATGATTGACGCGCTGCCTGAAGTGTTCAGTTGGCTTGAGTAAACCTACTTCTACTATAAATACTATCAGTCAAATTTTACCAGAGGTCATGGGTCTCTTCGGTTATTGGTGTGGATAGTTGGCTTTTATTTTGTTTCAAAAATCGAGAGAAAATAAAAGAAACACCAACTGCTATCTGATCATTAGTTGTTGTTACCTGTCCTGTGAAACAAGACAACCAGCCTCCTGAACGAACCGAAGCGCCTACCATAACTCCAAACAATAAGTGGCTTTTTATATTATAAAAGTCAAAATTCGAGGTTCCGATAATCCCTTTTAAAAGCATAACTTTGTTATTCTTTTCTGTTGAATTATTAAGCCCGAATCCAATAAAACTAGAGGTAACATTTTCTGTGAAATCTACCCCGAATGAAAAGAGAAATTTGGAATTTTCATGTTTTTGGCGAATAAAAAATAATTCGCCTCCTCCCCCAAGGATTGATGCATGACCGCCGCCACCTGATGCATTGATGTAATTATACGAGAGGTGTGCATCAAGTCGAGAAAAGATACTGATAGTGCCCAATCCAGAAAAGGCTGTTGCGCCATCCGCCAATGCAATGCCACCAGCAACTCCTATCAAGCTTTCTCCTTCTTCTAAGAAATCAGATTGTGCGAACGAGGGGGCAGCAAGCAGGATTACAATGATAACAGTTGTTATTGATATAAATTTTAAAATATGTTTCATGGTTAACTCCTGATCATAGATGAGTGAGTAAAAATAGTTATCGTTTTAGAACACCCGAAATTGCTATCGATGCACCAACTGTCATCATACTTCTGAGCCTTGATACTTCTACGGTGAACATAGTCATAATATTATTGTGTCTAACAGAGGTACCAACAGATGCTCCTAAAAACATAACGCTGTTTCCGTAAACATTTATTTGCCCTATCGTTAATTCTCCAGCCGTTTTCCCTTCGTCGGGATTGCTCTTGTTGCAGTACCCAAGAGAACCGAAATATGTTTCCTGATCTTCTGCAAAAGCAGCTCCAAAAGAAAATAATATTTCTCCGTTTTTGAGTTGATCGCGGGCAATGAATAGTTCAATGCCAGTACTGGTGAACGATTCCGATGAACTGCCATTTCCATTTGTTTTACTTTTAGTATAACTTAGATCGATGAACGAGATGAGTGTCAAATAGCCAGTTAAACCTGTTGCAGTAACGCCATCAGCTGTTACGAACCCAAAGGTAACCCCCAGAGAGCTTTCGCCTTTATTGAGAAATTCAGTTTGGGCAAATGTGGGTACAGCAAGCAGAGCAACTAATATTATAGCCAGCAAGAATGTGGAATATCTATGGGTGTCTTTCATGCTTTCCACTCCTATCCTGTAGGAATAGTATAAGCACAATGGAATAATATGTCAATAATGCAAAGGAGGGATGTTAACTTCTACTCACCTTTGCCATGACACTTCTTGTATTTCTTACCTGAGCCACACGGACACGGATCGTTGCGACCAACTTTTGGTTGTGTTCGTTTAACTGTACGGTCCTGCCTACCTGCCTGTGATGCTTGAGCCATTGGTGATCCACCGCTATCATCCTTCATACCAGCCGGAGCGGGAGTAGCAGGTGAGGCGGGAGCACGCATACCCATGCCGGTTGTGTCGGCGTGCGATGCAACCATGCCTGAATCGTCACGTTGTTCAGAACGAGTGTTCTCGGGCATATTAACTTGAAGTTTATAAACCAAGTTCACGATCTCTTTGTCGATTGTCATGACCATCGTTTCGAAAGTGGAAAACGCCTCTTTCTTATAAATATCAATCGGTTTACCCATGCCACCATGATAGGATCGCAGACCAATTCCTGCTCGTAGTTCATCCATTTCGGCCAGATGATCGCGCCAATAACGGTCAATCGTCGAAAGAACTGCATAGCGCTCAAGCTGACGCATGATTTCATCACCGTACGCAGTTTCTTTCTGCGTATAAATTTGCATGACTGCACTCTTGACCTGTTCACGAAGTTTTTCAAGCTTGAGAGTTTGAACATCTTCTTCCTTGATCTTTAGATTCATAAGGAAGACCTGTTGCAGATCGTCGGTGAGACCTTTCAAGTTCCACAGCTCGCCGTACTCTTCGGCACAATGTTCTTCAAACAACCGATCTAAGACCTCGTCGATCAACTCAAGGACTTCTTCCTTAATAGATTCTCTCTCAAGGGCTGCAAGACGACGTTCATATATCCATTTACGCTGGACATTCATTACATCATCATATTCAAGAGTATGTTTTCTTATTGCGAAGTTTTGCGTTTCTACTTTTTTCTGGGCACGTTCGATAGCTTTGGTAACCATACCGGCGGCGATCACTTCACCTTCTTCCACCCCGAGCTTATCCATTATCGTACCAAGACGGTCACCGCCGAAAAGTCGCATCAGGTCATCTTCGAGTGACAAGAAAAATATCGACGATCCTTTGTCGCCCTGTCGTCCGGCACGACCCCTGAGCTGACGGTCAATTCGTCGTGATTCATGTCGTTCGGTTCCAACGATATGCAAGCCACCCGCGTCGGCTACACCAGGTCCGAGTTTAATATCGGTTCCACGTCCGGCCATATTGGTAGCGATAGTAACCGATCCGGGCATACCGGCGTTTGCCACGATTTCTGCTTCCGACTGATGTTGTTTAGCATTGAGAACATTATGTACCACGCCGGCTCGTTTGAGCATTCGGGAGAGTGTCTCGGAAACATCGACAGAAACGGTACCGACAAGAACAGGACGTCCAGCAGCTTTTTTCTCGGCGATCTCTTCAATGATCGCATTGTATTTTTCACGGCGAGTACGATAGATGCAATCTTCCATGTCATCGCGTACACAAGTTACGTTGGTTGGAACAACTACAACTTCGAGTTTGTAAATATCAAAAAATTCTGCAGCTTCAGTCTCGGCAGTACCGGTCATGCCGGCTAGCTTGTCGTACATGCGGAAATAATTCTGCAGAGTGATTGTTGCGAGTGTTTGGCTTTCTGCCTCAATGCGAACACCTTCTTTGGCTTCAATAGATTGATGTAACCCATCGGAGTAACGCCGACCGGGCAGAACACGACCGGTGAATTCATCAACGATCATAACTTTGCTGTCCTGAATGACATACTCTACATCTTTTTCATAGAGAGAATAAGCCCGCAGGAGTTGATTGATAGCGTGAACTTTCTCGGAACGTTCGGCATGGACGCTATATATTTCATCAGCCTTTTTCTGCTTATATTCGGATGAAAGTTCACTGTCACCTTCTAACTCAGAGAGCATTGTTGAAAGATCGGGGATGAGAAATAGTTTCTGTTCATCTGGTGTAAACTGGGAGTTGCCAAGGTCGGTTACAGCGATTGAATGTTCTCGTTCATCAATGAAATAATACAGATGGTCATCAATCTCGTGCAACTTTTTGTCGCGCATATAAGATGACTCAACATCGGTCATCATCCGTTTGACACCCGGTTCATTGAGCAGTTTCATCAATCGTTTGTTCTTTGGTGCTCCTCGGTTGGCGGCTAATAAAAGTGTCCCTGCTTCAAATGCATCTTCTTCTTTTTCAGATCGGATAAGTTGCTCGGCCTGCATGATCTTGTCATTTATGAGCGTCGCCTGTTTGCGAACGAGCTTTTCAACAACCGGACGCATCTCACGGTAACGATCATGACGACTCTGTTCCACCTGTCCCGAAATAATCAGAGGAGTTCGGGCTTCATCAATCAGGATTGAATCGACTTCATCAATAATCGCATAGGCATAATTTCTGTGTACTCGGTCTTCTGACTTTTGAGCCATATTGTCACGAAGATAGTCGAAGCCAAATTCGTTGGCGGTACCAAATGTGACATCGCATTCATACATCTTGCGTCGGTCAGCATTGGTCATCTGGTTCTGAATAACACCAACCGTCAATCCGAGGTATTCGTAAATCTGGCCCATCCATTCACGGTCACGACGAGCGAGGTAATCGTTAACGGTGATAACATGAACGCCGAGTCCGGTTAGTCCATTCAAATATGTAGAAAGGGTTGCGACAAGGGTTTTGCCTTCACCTGTGGACATTTCGGCAATTTTTCCATCATGCAGAACTACGCCACCCATTAACTGGACATCGAAATGAACCATGTTCCATTCCGCATCAATACCCGCTACCGACCAGCTTTTACCGATATGACGACGGCAGGCCTCTTTTACAACGGCAAATGCTTCGTTCATCAGGTCATCGACTGTCTCACCATCTTTGATCCGTTGCCTGAACTCATCGGTTTTAGCTTTTAGCTCTTCTTCTGAGAGTTTTGCAAGCTGCTCGAAGTGACTGTTTATATCATCCAGAGCCGGGGTTAGTTTTTTGGCGTCCCGGTCATGCTTGGTCCCGAATATTTTCTCAAAGAAATTCATATAATCCTTTAAACATGCTAATCAATTAGTTGGACAATACAAAAAACATAGGCCAGAGGCAAACTAAGTTGTTACTCCTTTTATTTGCAATTTTGGCTGCCTTGATCATTGTAATCGGCCTTGTAACTGAAAGGTTGATATGGTAGATTAGAATATGACCGATCAGATGACAGGGATAGTTGTCGCCTCAAGAGGTCGCCGTTTTGAGGTTAGAGCCTCAGACGGAAGCCGCTGGCAGTGCGAAGTGAGACGTAAAGTCAAAACTCAGGCAGATTCTACCACTCCGGTAGCTGTGGGGGATGATGTCCTGTTCACTATCGCAAGTGAAGATACCGGGGCGATTGACAAGGTCGAGCCAAGGCGGTCATCATTTTTCAGACCTGCCAAAGGCTCAGATCTTAAAAAACAGGTAATTGGGGCCAATTTAGATCAACTTGCAATTGTAGCTTCTGTCAATTCGCCTCCTTTAAAAACTGGCCTTATCGACCGATTCCTGGTAGCTGCACAAACAGGTAATCTTAGCCCGATTTTGATTGTGAACAAGACTGATTTAGGCTTTCCTGAGGAAATATCTGAAATTATTGAAGCCTACAAAGCTCTGAAAATAGGTGTGGTAGCTGTTTCAGCTGAGAATGGGGATGGTATCGAAGAACTCCGAAGTATGCTCCTTGAGCATCGTTCTCTTTTTGTTGGTCATTCGGGAGTTGGTAAATCGACTATATTGAACAAACTTATTCCCAATCTCAATATCCCTACTCGTGAAATTTCTGGTTATTCCAATCGAGGGAAACATACAACGACCTCAATAGAACTCTACGAGTTACCCTCAGGTGGCTTTTTGGTTGATTCTCCAGGCTTAAAAATAATGGGTTTATGGGAGGTCGATAAGGAAGACCTGCCTCATTATTATCCTGATTTTCAGCCTTTTTTGGGACTTTGTAAGTTTTCGGTCTGTTCTCATATTCATGAACCTGAATGTGCGGTGCAGCAGGCTGTTGAATTTGGGCAAATAAGCAGGTTCCGGTATGAGAATTATCTCACGATTGCAGCTTCACTTAAATAGAGTAATCTGTTTAAGCCCAACCGCTCATTGTCCGATAACCGTTATAGAATCATGACTTCAGGAAAAAACATAGAATTCAGAGTTGGTGTCACTGTCTTGCTCGGCGCGATAGTGATGGCCGCGTCTCTTTACTGGCTACAGGGTTATAAGCTGGAGCGAAACTCTCAGGTTATGCTGGTTCGCTTCAATGATGTAGGTACCTTAGCTATAGGTGACAAGGTTACAGTCTCCGGCGTTCATAAGGGCAAGGTTAACAGCCTTGAGCTTATGGGGGGTGGAGTATTGGTTGAGTTGCGTATCTGGCAGGATGTCATCCTCAAGAAAGATGCTATTTTCACAATCAAAAATATGGGTGTGATGGGGGAACGCTTCATAGCTATTAACCCCGGAAAAGACAGTATCCTATTTAATAATTCAACAATTGTAGAAGGTCATTACGATATAGGTATCCCCGAAGTGATGGGGAAAATGGGAGATATGATTACGGAATTGAGATCTCTTGTGGCGTCGTTTAGGGTTATGGCTGCCGATACAACCCTGTTGAAATTTGGTCAGACAGTTGGAAATGTAGAACGATTGACCCGGACCTTAGCCGATTATGTCAAACGCAATGAAGGCAATCTGAATCAGTCGGCAGATAATTTTCTCAAGGCATCAAGCCGTCTTTCCAGAATGCTTGAGAGAAATGCCGAACTTGTAGATTCATCGGCAACTCGTTTTGACAGAATCTCTGTTAGAGTCGAATCATTTGCGATACAGCTTGATAGTATTGCTTTAACTGCCAGATCGTTTGCCGATGCTATCAATACAGGTGATGGCACTTTGCAAATGTTGATTGAAGATCGACGTTTGTACGATGACCTTCGTCAGACGGCAGACAATCTTGATGACCTGATTCTTGACATTAATGAAAACCCACAGAAATATATTAATCTGAAATTGGAAATATTTTAATACTATGGCACGTTTCAAATTAGCTTTCGGTATTCATAACCATCAGCCTGTTGGAAATTTTGAGGCTGTCTTTGAAGAAGCTCACCAGCAGGCATACTCCCCATTTATTGATCTGCTTGAACAATCGGAATGTATGAACATCTCGTTGCACCAGTCAGGTATTTTATGGAAATGGCAACAGTCCAGACACTCTGAATATTTTGAAAAAGTTGGTAAACTTGTAGATGCCGGACGAATTGAATTGATGACTGGTGGTTTTTATGAACCGATTTTGATTTCAATTCCGGAGCGTGATGCTATCGGTCAGATTAATATGCTAAATGAATTTATCAAAAAGCATTTTGAAACTGCACCAACCGGCCTTTGGCTTACCGAGAGAATTTGGGAACCACATCTGCCAAAACTTCTGGCCAATGCAGGTGTTGATTATCTGCCTGTTGATGACACCCATTTCTTATATGCTGGATTTGAACCAAATCAGTTGACCGGACCATTTGTGACCGAACATGAAGGACGCACGGTCAAATTGTTGCCGATTTCAAAACGTTTGCGCTATCTCATTCCGTTTGGGACAGTTGATGAAGTAATTGCTGAACTTAAAATGATGGCTGAGAAAAATCCTGACGGCTTGGCTATCTATGCAGATGATGGTGAAAAATTTGGCGTTTGGCCGGATACACATAAGCATTGTTACACAGACAAATGGTTGCCGAATTTGATAGATGCCTTTGAGAAAAATTCTGACTGGCTCGAAATTGTTCCACTTTCAAAAGCTGCCGAAACAAAAGCGGTTGGTCGTGCTTATATACCATCGGCCTCGTATCAAGAAATGCTCCACTGGGCTTTGCCAACAAAATCGTTTTTGGAGTATGAAGAGTTTGAGAAGCAGCTCAAAGAAAACAAACAGATAGAAAGATTTGGACGATTTGTACGAGGTGGACATTGGAGAGGTTTTCTTACCAAGTATGAAGAAGTAAATCTTATGCATAAGAAAATGCTTCATCTTTCTGAAAGACTAAATAAATTCGAGATTGATAACCCCAAGAAAAAACAACTTACCAACAATGTACGAGACTCACTCTACGCTTCTCAATGCAACTGTCCTTATTGGCATGGTGTCTTTGGTGGGCTATACCTGCCGCATATACGTCAGGCAGTGCTCCAGAAAATGGTTGCTGGAGATAGTGAACTAAATCGTCTTGATGGTATCAAAGCGACGACTATCAAGTCGCACGATTTTGATAGTGATGGCCAAAATGAAATACTACTTTCAAACAATCACCTGTCTGCTATGTTTAAGCCATCAACGGGAGCATCGTTGATTGATCTCTCATGCAGTGAACCGGCAGCAGCAATTATTGACACGATGAACCGACGCACCGAAGGCTACCATTCTAAATTATCACTGGCGAATAATTCTGATGCTGACGACACAGCTTCGATTCATGACAGAGTTGTTGCCAAAGAAAGTAATCTGGCTGATTTTCTCACGGAAGATTGGTATCTCAAGCGTTGCTTTATCGATCATTTTATTTCAGAAGATACAACGCTTAAAGATTTTGCGAGAGCGAGATTTGTCGATGAAGGTGATTTCACTGTAGAACCATACGAGTTTATCAAAGGTCCCGACGGAAAATCTGCAAGTTTCAAACGTGATGGACTTATAATGCATAAGGGTGCAAAGGTTCGTATGAGAGTGGAAAAGAGTTTCTTTCTTGAAGATGATTCTAATCTTTTAAGTGTATCGTATCGAGTATCTCAACTTGATGGTGACCCGATTGAAGTTATTTTTGCGGTCGAAAACAATTTCAATTTCCAGGCAGGGCATGCCATTGACAGATATGTTTTGGTCAACAATGAACCGACAACTGATCCGTATCTTGATTCTTTGGCATCTCATGCGAATGTACAAACTGTTGGGGCGGTAGATGATTATCGAGGCCTGGCAATTTCAATTGGTGCAGATATTAAATTTGAATTATGGCGTACACCAATTTTTACCGTGTCGCTATCCGAAGGTGGATTCGAACGAGTCTATCAAGGCACTTCGCTGCTCCACCGTTTCCGTACAAGACTGTTACCCGAACCGCTTGAGTTTCGTATGACTTTCGCGGCCGGACAATCTGACAAAGTGAACGCTCAGTCAGAGAAACAACTGTCCGGATCTGTATAACATTGGAATAGTCTTATTTTCAGAGCATAAAATATCATAAATCTATTCGATCAAATTAGATTGTATCCGGCTTTAAATCCTGTTATGATTCAATTCGACAATGCGATGGCTTGTAATCTTAACCACATGACAGGAATACCCCTATGAAAACAGTAATTACATTAGTAGTGATAATAATCTTGAGTTCTACAATACCGGTGGTTGCAAGCGGGGAAGCAAAACCTATTCAGCTTTCACTTTTTGATCCTATTCAGATATTTCCTGCCACTACTGATATAGTTGGCGTAAGGCTTAGCCTGCTCTATGGCCGAAATGCGAGTGTAGCAGGTCTTGATTGGGGATTGGTCAATCATACGACTACCGGGACTTCTAAAGGGTATCAAACGGGTTTGGTTGGAATCTCTGATGACAGGTTTGTTGGCTGGCAGAACAACTTCGTCAATATTTCAAAGAAAGATTTTGAAGGTTTTCAACTTGGGTTTGTAAATATTGCAAATAATGCTAATGGCTTCCAGCTTGGATTTGTGAACTATGCAGTAAAAATGAAAGGCTTACAAATTGGTCTGGTAAATATTATAAAACAGGGCGGACAATTCCCTGTCTTTCCAATTGTAAATTGGTCATTCTAAAATATAGAAAAACGGAGACCTGATAATGTCAAGCCTCCGTTCTATCAGATAGTTTTCATTCAAAATGTTATTGGGATAAGAAATCCTGTTCTTCAATATCAATTGTATTCTTGATGTTGTTTTCAATCTCCGACTGATTCTGCGCATCACGCGGATCGTATGATCCACCCTGACCATCATCAAACCAGAGTGAGTAATCAAGCTCGATAACCAGACTTGATGCCGAGCCAGATCCTACGTCGCTGTCACCCCCGACACCCATCTCGAACACACCCTGTAGAGCGTTACCTGTTCCCGATACCTGCCAGCTTTCGGTCTCATTACGTGATATGTTCACCTT
>JAUVAR010000196.1 GCA_030591625.1 Candidatus Zixiibacteriota bacterium | reverse complement strand
TGGCAATTCAGCTGAAGGAAACTATTCGTTCGCAGCCGGTACAAATGCTCAAGCTGATCATGATGGCTCCTTCATCTGGTCGGACATGAATCAATTATTCGACCCAATTTACACATCTGATAATAACCAGTTTATCGTATTCGCCGATGGAGGTGTTGGAATAGGCACCAACGCGCCAGATGGCGCACTTCACGCCAAATCAACTTCCGAATATTATGCCGGCAACTTTGAGGCTAATAATCCGACAGGATTGACTCGTGTTGTACAAGCTATCCACAATAATTCTGGTAACTATGATGCCACTGCAGTTTACGGCGAATGTACTCCAGCTGACAATTATGGCTATGGTGGCTATTTTGAAGGTGGCTACCGAGGTTCATACTCGACATGCTCTGGTGCCGGATCCGCCTCATATATCGGAGCATATGGAATTGCGAGTGCTGGAATCGATGGTGCCTCGTATGGCGTGTACGGATACGTCGGTTCAGGTGCCAATAGATATGCAGTTTACGGTTATGCGGCTGGGTCGGGATCAACCTATTATGGTGGATACTTTACTGGCAATGGCCACTTCACAGGTACCCTAACGGCCGGCAGCAAGAGTTTCAAAATCGATCATCCGCTCGATCCATCCAACATGACTCTACAACATGCATGTGTTGAATCGTCCGAGATGAAAAACATCTATGACGGTGTAGTATCTCTCAATAGTAACGGTGAGGCAGTTGTAACAATGCCCGATTACTTTAATGCGCTCAATACAGAATTCCGCTATCAGTTGACCTGCATCGGCGGATACGCTCCAGTTTATATCGCACAAAAGGTAAGCGGAAATAGTTTTAGAATTGCAGGAGGACAACCAGGCATGGAAATATCATGGCAGGTTACAGGTGTTCGTAAAGATGCCTACGCTCTTGCAAATCCGATGAGTGTTGAACAAAACAAATCTGTTAAAGAGCAGGGAAAGTATTTGCATCCAGCCGCTTTTGGAGAACCAGAAGTGAACGGGATTGATTATGTTAATCATAAAGAAAATAATGAACGGGAATCGGTTGATGAAGACAGGTAAACTGTCCAGTAAATTCTAAGTTATAATTTAAGCGTCCTGTTTAAGCAGGGCGCTTATTTTATCTACCTCATAAACTACATTCTTCTCAATAGCGAAGGCAAGAGCACGTTGAAGCAATTGCTTTCCTTCACTCTTTTCTTCTTCATTTGCACCAGTCTCAATCAACAGACTGCCAAGTAATCGTTGTGCATCCAAAATGTTACGAGGATCTCCGAACTGTTCATCATTTTGAAGTGCTTCCCTTAAGTGAGTCAATCCTTTTTCCACCTGACCCTGTCTGACTTCAACAGCCGCCAGATAAGCTTGAGCCTTCAAACCAGCATATTCTTCACCGAGTTCATGAGCTAATTCATTCGCCTGATGTGAGTTCTCTTTTGCCTTTTCGTAATCAAGCAAGTAATAATAAATAGCACCGAGATTCATCATAGCAAGTGCCGCCTCGCGACGGAGTCCTTTTTCCCGGGCTACGGTAAGTGCGCGATCATAATGTATTGCTGCCTGAGTGTATTCACCAATGCATTGATAGACATATCCGATACTATCCTCAGCAAGATTTTTCACAAATGGATAATCCAACTCCCCGGCTATATCAAGTGCCTCACTTGCAGCGGCAATAGAATCATCATACTCACCAATGATTGCCAAAAGTCGTGCTTTATTACTTCCAACCAGCGCATAGTCCGAACGGTTACCGAGTTCGGCATGAATTTCAGCAGCTTGTTCATACATTTCAACTGCTTCATTGTATTTGCCATTGGACGAATGAATCAATGCAATATTATTAAACACAATTGCAGTCCCGGCTTTTTCATCGAGCCTGTCATAAATATCGAGAGCGCGTTCATAGCAAACAAGCGCTTCCTCAAGTTTACAAGCGTGCGAAAGTGTCAGTCCGATATTAGCAGTACACTTTGCTTCCAGCATCAGGTTGTTTCTTTGCCTTGCAATCCCAATCGCTTTTTCATAGAGCTCACGAGCTTTGGCATATTCTCCGGTTCGAAAATACGTATTTCCCATATTTTTGTACGCATCAGAAACTCCATCAAGATCATCAAGATCAAGACTAATCTCAACAACCCGCTCGAACCATTTTAGTGTCTCATCAAAGCGTGCCCGTCTTATAAGGACTTCAATCATACTGCCAATCGCTTCTGCCTCACCTGCCCGGTCATTTATTGTAGCCGAAATACGACGAGCCTCATCAACCAACTCATACGCTTCATCCCAATTTGACTGCATTGTTTTTGCACGAGCCATCAACCTGAGTATTGCTGCCTCATCAGGACGAGACTGTTTTCGCATTGCATCTTCACGAGCCGACTTCAGCTCGTCTATTGCTTGATCATACGCACCCTGATAAATATGAATCTCTGCAATACCATATCGTGCCGCTACCAGCATCCCTTCTTCAGACAGAGCACGACGATAGAGACCCAAAGCAACATCTATATCCGAACGATCTTTCTTCCGATCAAAAGTGTATTTCCCCCGCAGATATAATTCATACCCCTTGGGTGAGTGGGCCAGAGGTTGCCCAACTTCCGCCTGTTTCATTACAACCGTGCCAACTTCAAGGACCGAACTAATTCCCTTTGCAAGCGCCTGCTTGATTGAAGGTAAATTATCGGGTGACTCTTCCCAACGGTCGGCCCAAAGATTTTCGCCGGTACTCGCCTCAATCAACTGAGCCGATACTCTAATAGCCTTTTCAGATTTATGAATCGAACCATCAAGAATCATCCCAACATCAAGTTGCCGGGCAATTTCTTCCGGCTCAGCATCAGAATCTTTGTACTTGAGAATCTTGCGCATTGGAGCTACGCGCAAACTTCCGATGCGAGTCAAATCAATAATCAAATCTTCTGTAATACCATAACTCAAAAACTCATCATCGGGCGATCCAAGATTTCTCAAGTACAGCACCCCAAGCGATTTTGCTTTGGGACGGGAAGGCACCGGGGCTGCAATTGATGGAAGTCCAACCGTTGATGACACAAACGGCTGCAATGCCGACATCACTTCATTGATAGTTTGAAATCTATCGTCAGGTTTTTTTGCCAGCAATCGATCGATAATTGTTTGACACTCAGGTGGGAGATCAGGTCGGATTGAACTTAAAGATGGATGTTCGGTGTGGACTATTGCATGAATTGTAGCAGGAATATTGTTTCTTTGAAACGGTAACTCTCCGGCCAGGAGCCTGTACAACACAACACCCAAAGAGAAAATATCTGACCTGAAATCAACGTCGTGCCCCTGACCCTGCTCCGGTGACATATAGTTGGTTGTCCCCATCACAACTCCGGTCTGGGTCTCGTGTGAGTCGAGATCAATTTTAGCCAATCCAAAATCAAGCAGCTTGGTTTGACCATCACGGGTCAAGAATATATTATCAGGCTTTATATCTCTATGTAGAATCCCACGTTCATGGGCACGGCTCAATCCCTGACAAACTGCAACAATGATATTAATCGACGACCCAAAATCGGGCGGTTCCGAAGTGAGTTTTTGTTCGAGTGATTCTCCTTCGAGAAACTCCATCGCAATATAGAGCTGACCGTTATGTTCAGAGATTTCATGAATAGTAATTATACTGGGATGATTCAGCGCAGCAGCAGCTCGTGCTTCCCGAAGGAACCGTCGGCGAAACTCCTCATCGTCGGATAGACGTTGTGGCAGAAACTTAAGGGCTATTGACCTTTTTAGAGTGCTGTCCTCAGCGAGCCAGACTTCACCCATGCCACCTGCGCCAATTTTGTTCAGCAGGCGATAATGACTAATCTCAAGACCGCGTGTTAATATCAGATGCGGTTTGGTGTTATTGTCATCATTATTTTCCAAGGTCACACTACAGCTCCCACCTAATCGAATTTCCGACAAATGTTCAAAAACCTTATAACAACAAGATCGATATTTCCTGCTATTTGAGCAATAGTAAATCTTCAATTATGAATAATTGTAACACAACTTCACAGGTCGAACTATCTGTAATCCGCTTGACTTTATTCTCACTCGGCGGTATAAATATAATGTGATTGAACCGAGCTCTGGCCGCCAAATGGCATAATCGACTCGTTCGTATCAGGACTGTTCAATAGAAACCACTGACACCGAGACCAGGACAAATTAACAGATGACAATTATTGATTTTATGAATGAACGCTCAAGAAGGCTCAGCATCTTTGGTTGGAAGCTGGCTCAAGGCGCATCCATGTGTATCGCTCTGATTGTAGCAAGACTAAATCCCGAACTTCTCGATGTCGATATTTGGTGGTTTGTCGGTCTGGCCGGAATTTTGTATATCAAACCGCTCTATGTTTTTTATCTCAGACAGGAACCGAGTTAGTCGAGTAAGGATCGAGACACAAAGACAAATATGACCGATCTATTTACAGAAGAAAAAAAATCTGCTAATACTCTCAGCCTTCGAGATGGTTCCAAAATCGCTGTTATGGGCTCTGGTACGGCAGGCGCACTCTATTCTTATTTTGTTCTCGAAATGGCCGAACGTATAGGCCTTGATATTGAAGTACATCTGTTTGAACCAAAAGACTACAGTAAGCGCGGACCTAAAGGCTGCAACATGTGTGGTGGTATCGTATCGGAATCACTCGTGCAAACTCTTGCAGCCGATGGAATCAACCTTCCCTCAACGGTTGTACAACGGGGAATCGAAGCATACATCCTTCATACCGATGCAGGTACCGTTCGTATAGATACTCCAGTCGGCGAAAAACGAATCGCAGCAATCCATCGGGGAGCTGGTCCCCTGAAAGCACCAGAAACAGAATGGGACTCTTTTGATCGGTTCCTTTATAATCTCGCTCAAAAAAATGGTGCAAAAATTATTCCTGAAGCAATAACAGAAGTTGCATGGGACAACGGACATCCAATTATAAGTTCAGCTACACACGATAAAATACCGTACGATCTGCTTGTTGTTTCCGCAGGTATCAATGGTTCAACTTTGAAGATGTTCGATACACCTGTATTGAAATACAAACCACCAAAACTGACCCGCACGATGATTCGTGAATACTATATGGGCGCGAAGGAAATATCGGAACGTTTTGGTGACTCGATGCATCTCTTCCTGTTAAATATCCCCAGACTTGAATTTGCGGCTATTGTACCAAAAGGTGAATGTGCCACCCTTGTTATGCTTGGTGACAAAATTGACCGTGAACTGATTCAGGCGTTTGAAAACTCAGATACGGTTAAACGTCAGCTTGGTGATAACGTTAATGAAAATGCATGTGGCTGTTCGCCTAAAATTGCAGTGACTGCAGCACACAAACCGTATGGTGACAGACTTGTTTTCATAGGCG
>JAUVAR010000087.1 GCA_030591625.1 Candidatus Zixiibacteriota bacterium | reverse complement strand
TCCGAATGAAACTTGTCTCTTTCTTAAATAGTAACAACGAAGAACGATGTGGGATATACCGTGATGGCCGAGTAGCAGACTTACAAAAAGCTGCTGCATTGCTTAAGATCGAAATGCCTTCAACTATTGCCTGTTTACTCAAAGGAGAACGTCCTCTGATGGATATGGCGAAGGAAATTGATCTCTCATTTGAAAAGGACAAAGTACCATCATTCGAGCCTGATGAGAGCTATAGGCCTCTTGCTCCTGTACCATCACCACCTTCGGCGCGTGACGCTTATGCGTTTCGTCAGCATGTTGCAACTGCCCGGCGTAATCGTGGGGTCGAGATGATTCCCGAGTTTGATCAATACCCTGTTTTCTATTTTACAAATCATAATGCGATTCTCGGTGAAGGTGATCTGGTTGTTGAATCAGATCATTTGCAAAAGTTAGATTTTGAATTGGAAGCTGCTGTAGTGATCGGACGAAAAGGACGAAATGTTAAATCGTCTGATGCAGATGAATACATTGCCGGTTATACAATTATGAACGATTTCTCGGCGCGAGTTCTTCAGATGGAAGAGATGCGCCTTAACTTGGGACCGGCCAAAGGAAAAGATTTTGCTACCGCGATTGGACCCTGGCTTGTTACGCCCGATGAATTGGAGCCATATTTAGAAAAGACTCCGTTTGGTAATAAATATTATCTAAAGATGACTGCATACCATAATGGTAATAAGATTTCTGAAGGCTCAATGAATGCGATGAATTGGACTTTCGCCGAAATTATCGAACGATGCGCCTATGGAGTTGATATTTTGCCCGGCGATGTTATTGGCTCTGGAACTGTTGGTACTGGATGTTACTTGGAACTAAATGGCACAGCTGCATTGGAAGCAAAAGCATCGAGTCAATCGTTCACACCATCCTGGCTTATGCCCGGTGATAAAATTGAACTTGAAATTGAAGCACTCGGAAAACTCAGCCACACGATAGTTAAGGCCGAGAAAGAGAATTCAATTCTTGCCCTTAAGAAGAATATATAGCAAGGCTTGGCTGGCGTGAAAATTATCGACCCGGCCTCCGCATCTGTCAAGGATGTTTTTGCGGCGCTTCTTGGTGGCGTGGGACCAAGACCTATTGCACTCGTCTCAACATTATCTGCAGGTGGTATTCCTAACCTCTCGCCGTTTTCATTCTTTAACGCATTCGGAGCAAATCCACCAACGATTGCATTCTCGGCATCTCGTAGAGTGCGTGATAACACAACAAAACATACTTATGAAAACATCGTTGCAAACGGCGAGTGTGTAGTTCAAACAGTAACTCACTCTATAGTAGAACAGGTAAATCTTGCTTCGGCTGAATATGGCGAAGGTATAAATGAATTTGAAAAGTCCGGTCTTACAATTGTACCGTCTGATATCGTTGCTCCACCACGTGTGAATGAATCCCCGTTTCAGATGGAATGCAAGTTAACACAGATGGTTGAGCTCGGAACTGAGGGCGGTGCTGGTAATCTTGCTATTTGCGAAGTTGTACGTTTTCATATTTCGGATGACATTTTAACTAACGGTCGTATAGACCCACGTAAGCTTGACGCAGTTGCGAGAATGGGTGGCAACTTTTATGCCCATGCTTCCGAGAGCGCTCTCTTTGAGTTACCAAAACCGGACTCTGCAATTCCTCTTGGTTGGGATCAGCTGCCTGACTTTATCAAATTATCTGATATATTAAACGCTAACAATAAAGCACAACTCGCACTTCAAACAACTATGCCTACTGTCGAGGATGCAACTAAATCCCTTTCGATTTACACGCCTGCAAAAGGGACAACGAACGAATTTTTTAGGTGTGAACAGAACGGCGATTATAAACGAATGATAAGTATTGCTCTCGCATCGAAAACTACTGATTCAAAGCAAGCAACACGTTTGTTGATTCTCGCCGCACGAAGGGCTCTTGAATTCAGACAGAGAGAACTCGCATGGCAGCTTCTTGTCTATGCAGAATCAATTTGAATCCAAACAGATATGAATTCGGATATTCAAAACAATAAATTACTCTGGCAACCATCAGATGAACGAATCGCCGGAACCAATCTTACATCCTTTATCAAGCTCGTAAATACCCGCTTCAACAAATCATTCAAACAGTATGATGAGTTGTACGATTGGTCGGTCAATAATATTGAAGATTTCTGGCAGACAATCCTCGATGATTCCGGATTAGTTCATACAGGCAGGTACGACAAAGTTCTTTCAAGTCGTACAATGCCTGGTGCGAAATGGTTTGAGGGGACAAAACTTAACTTTGCAGAAAATCTGTTGAGGTATAATGACAACGGTGAAGCGATTGTTGCCTATAGTGAATCACGAAAGCCTGTACGATTAACATACCAAGAGTTAAACAAACAAGTTGCATCGTGCACAGCCGGCCTCAGGCGTTTAGGAATATGCAAAGGTGACAGGGTGGCAGCTTATATGCCAAATATCCCCGAAACTATTGTGCTGATGCTTGCAGTAACTTCTATTGGTGCACTTTTTTCGTCATGTTCACCTGATTTTGGATATTTGGGTGTCAAAGATCGCTTTGGTCAAATCGAACCTAAACTCCTTGTAACGGTTGATGCATATCGCTATGGCGGAAAAATACATAACGTTGTTGATCGAGCAAGAAGGCTTCATAATGAAATTGGTTCAATTGAACATCTTGTTATTGTACAATTTTGTGATACTGATAATTTCGAAATTGACAAGAACGAACTTGGTTGGAATGATCTCCTGCATGATTCAACTGCAAAGCATTCATTTGAACAGTTCGATTTTGATCACCCTGTATATATTTTATACTCATCCGGAACAACAGGTGTACCAAAATGTATTGTTCATGGAGCAGGTGGCACTTTGCTTCAGCATTACAAAGAACATAATCTTCACACCAACTTGAACCGTGACGATGTGCTATTCTATTTCACAACTTGTGGATGGATGATGTGGAACTGGTTGGTGGGCGCACTTTTCATTGGAACAACTATTGTACTGTATGATGGCAGTCCGGTTTTCCCTGACATTGGAACATTGTGGAAACTTACCGAACGTGAAAAGATTTCAGTCTTTGGAACTTCACCAAAATTCTTGAGCAGTTGTCAGAATGTTCGGTTTTCCCCTATGGAGAGTTGCGATCTTTCTGCATTGAATGCTATCCTCTCGACAGGCTCTCCCCTCTCGGCCCAAAATTACAACTGGGTTTATAACAATGTGAAATCTGACTTGCAGCTTGCATCTATTTCTGGCGGGACTGATATAGTTTCATGTTTCATGCTCGGTAATCCAAACGGACCCGTTTATGAGAATGAAATTCAATGTCGTGGTCTTGGTATGAAAGTTGAAACTTATGATGACAAGGGCAACTCAATTACAAACCAAGTTGGTGAACTTGTCTGCACCGCGCCGGTGCCATCAATGCCGGTTAGGTTTTGGAATGATCCTGATCTAAAGAAATATAGTGCATCCTACTTTGATAAATACCCTGACGTTTGGCATCATGGTGATTTCATTAAGATCACAGATCATAATGGAGTTATTGTCTATGGTCGTTCGGATGCGACATTAAATCCGGGTGGTGTACGGATTGGAACCTCGGAAATCTATGGACCTGTTGAGTCGATGCAAGAAATTAACGAATCTATAGTAATTGGTCAGCGCGTTGACAATGATACAAGGTTGGTGCTTTTTGTTGTTACTGCTGACAATGTTCAACTTGATGAGACGCTCAAGCAGAAAATAAAAGATCAAATCCGATCTCATGCTTCACCTCGTCATCTCCCCGCAATCATTATTGAAGTTGAAGATATTCCTCGCACACTAAGTGGAAAAAAAGTCGAATTGGCGGTAAGTAAAGTGATTCATGGAGAGCCTGTTACCAATTTGTCAGCTCTAGCAAATCCAGAATCCTTATCCTTCTTCAAAAGCCTTTCAGCTCTAAATACAGCCTAAGTCGTCCTGTTTAAAAGATTTACAACTTCTCTGTTCTAATTCACACTGAAAAACATACATCGATTTCATGGCCGACAATCAATTGCGCCGACGCATCAAAGTTATTATTATTCGTTCTATGAAAAATCTATTATTCCTACTGACATTTTTAATCTGCGGCTCACTACTCGCTGAAACGACACCTGATTTTGGCATAAGAGATAATAGTGCGCAGCATCTGGCGTTTATCAACGCTAAGATCACAATCTCTCCAGAGATGACAATTGACTCAGCTACCTTGATTATCAAAGATGGTCTCGTTGTAGCTGTTGGCAAAATTCTTGACACACCGGAAGGTGCTTTTGTAATCGATCTGGATGGGAAATCAATCTACCCCGGCTTCATTGATCCATACACCGAGTATGGGATGGGATCGGTTGGAGACTTAAACAAAAAATCTCGTGGTCGTTCACGCACTCCTGTTTATGAAGGGAACAGAAAAGGCGCAAAAGCGTGGAACGATGCGCTTCATGCCGAGAAATCGTGGGTGAACTATTTTGAGACCGACTCAGATGCGGCTAAGAAGTTTTTAGAACTCGGTTTCACAACTGTTGGTTCATCCAAACATGATGGTGTGCTTCGAGGCCGTTCGTTTGTTGCCTCGCTTGGTGATGGCATTCCTAATGAGATGGTCCTTTTGTCTGATGGCCTTCCTGTTGCATCGTTCGACAAAGGGAGCTCAAATCAACAGTATCCAAGTTCGCAGATGGGTACAATCGCACTCCTGCGCCAGACATTCTTAGATGCTGACTGGTATAAGTCTGCATATAAAGCTTACAGTAAAAATTCTGAACAAGAAATGCCGGAATTTAATTCAACTATTAAAGCCCTCGAAAATTATAAAACGAGCACTTTCATATTTGCAACTAATGCAGAGCTTGAAATTCTCCGTGCTGATATTGTAGCAAGAGAATTTGGGTTTGACATTGTTCATGTAGGTTCAGGACGTGAATATAAACGGCTGAACGAAATTAAGGCTCTCGGAAGAACTCTTATCATTCCACTTGACTATCCTAAGAAACCGGAAGTTTCGACACTCGAAGATGAACTTGATGTCTCCCTGGCCACTCTCCGTCATTGGGAACGGGCACCTTTCAATGCGGCCACGCTTGAGAATGCTGGTGTGAAGTTCGCTCTTACAACTATTGGTCTTAAGAAGAAATCATCATTTATAAAAAATCTTCGTTCTGCGGTTAAGAACGGCCTTACGAAAAAGAACGCGCTCGCTGCACTCACGACAGTTCCTGCTGATATTCTCGGTGTGAGTAATCTTACCGGAACACTTGAGAAAGGGAAACTGGCTAATTTCTTTGTATGTGATGGTGATATTTTCGAAGAGAAAGTAACAATTTATTCGACTTGGACATCGGGTCAAAAAACAAGTTTCAAAACTCTCAATCAGACAATTTTCGGTGGGACCTATGATCTTGCAATTCTTGATCTGTCCCTTAAATTGAAGCTAAAGGGTGAACCGACAAGTTTGAAAGGTTCAATCTCGCTCGACTCAAATAGTGTCGATCTGAAATCTGTGCAAGTTGGAATCGATAAGATTCATTTCTCGGCAAAACTCGACACACTCGGAATAAAGGGATTGTCTCGATTTACCGGACGCATCCAAGATGGAAATCTTCTCGGACGATGGGTCTCGGTTGATTACGGTGAGCTTGAATGGAAAGCAACTGTTGCTACAACTGAAGAAGAAGCTGACGATGAAGACGAAGAAAATCCTGAGAAGGAAGATACTGACATTTCTTTTGTATCACGTCTGACTTATCCAAATATTGCGTTTGGAACAGAAAACTTCCCTGCTCAGGAAGATGTTCTTGTAAAGAATGCAACAATTTGGACATCTGAAGATGAAGGTATTTTGTACAATTCAGATTTGTTGATTCAAAATGGCAAAATCACAGATGTAGGTCCCAACCTGACAGCCGATAAAAATATTCGAGTGATAGATGCTTCCGGCAAACATGTGACACCTGGAATTATAGATGAACACTCGCACACCGCTGTCGGAGGGAATGTCAACGAGGGGACTCATTCATCATCGGCAGAAGTTCGAATCGGGGATGTTATCAATCCTGACCAGAGTAGAATCTATTATGCTATTGCCGGTGGCACGACAATGCTTCGGGCTTTGCATGGTTCTGCCAACCCGATTGGCGGACAGGCGCAAGTTCTGAAGCTACGCTGGGGAATGGCACCTGAGGAGATGAAATTCAAACCTGCTCCTCCATCTATAAAATTTGCTCTCGGCGAAAACGTGAAGCAATCTAATTGGGGATCAGAATTTACGGTTCGTTACCCCCAGACAAGAATGGGTGTTGAATCATTTATACGTGACCGTTTCCTCGCTGCTGTAGATTATAGTGATGAATGGACAGCGAACAGTAAGCTGTCTCGCAAAGCGAAAGAATCTACTGTACCACCACGTCGCAATCTTGAGCTTGATGCTTTGGTTGATATTCTTGAAGGTAGAATGGCTATCACCTGTCATTCGTATGTACAGTCTGAAGTTCTGATGCTGATGCGTCTCGCCGAAGAGTTTGGGTTTAGCGTGAGAACGTTCACACATATCTTAGAAGGATACAAAGTTGCTGACGAGATGGCCGCGCATGGAGCTGGTGCCTCTACCTTCTCCGACTGGTGGGCCTATAAATTTGAAGTGTATGATGCGATTCCGTATAACACCTGTATCTTAGTTGAGAAAGGTGTCCTGACTGCGGTCAATTCTGATTCGGGTGAATTGGGACGACGTCTGAATCAGGAAGCTGCAAAATCAGTTATGTATTGTGGAATGGAACCGGCTGAAGCACTCAAACTTGTAACGATCAATCCAGCTAAGATGCTTGAATCCGATCAATGGGTTGGATCACTCAAGAAAGGTAAGGATGCTGATTTTGTAATCTGGGACGGTGACCCGCTCTCGATTTATTCGCATGCTGAACAGACATGGATTGATGGTCGCAAATTCTTTGACATCGAAACCGACAAAGAGATGCGCGTACAGATAAAAGAAGAACGTGCTAACTTGATCCAGAAGGTTCTCGGTGCCAATGATAATGGTAAGAAGAAAGACGATAAGAAGGGGAATGGCAAAAAACCACACGGAGACAATTCGATGACTAACGCCAACAAAGGCGAATTGAGAGGAGGCACCTATGAAACGCGTTAGTATTTTCTTAATTATTGCACTTATAAGCGCATCACTAATGGCGCACGATTATCTTCCTGCAGTCGATCAAAGTAATGCAATCTTGTTGACCGGTGGTGATATTCATACTGGTAATGGAACTGTTCTTGTAGGAACAGACATACTATTTGAAAATGGCAAGATTGTCATGATTGAACAATCAATCAGTGCACCGACAGGTTGTGAAGTCATTGATGTGACAGGTAAAAAGATATATCCCGGAATGATTGGTGCTGTTACAACTCTGGGTCTTACAGAGATTGGCGCTGTGCGTGCAACCAACGACACCAGAGAGCGCGGACGTAACACTCCCGAGGTAAAAGCATTTACTGCCTACAACCCTGATTCGGAACTACTACCGACGGTTCGCGCCAACGGTATTACAACTGTACAGGTAGCTCCGGGTGGGTCGCTTCTGCGTGGACGTTCATCAATCTTGCATCTCGATGGCTGGACTGTTGAAGATGCCGGTGTGAAGTTGATTGATGGCCTTCACATGAACTGGCCATCGGTAGGCATTAGAACTGGTTGGTGGGAGTCGCGCTCGGCCGAAGAGCAACGAAAAGATATGGCAAAGAACCGTGAATCTCTCAAGGATATTTTTGATCGGGCACGAGCATATCATATTGTGAAAAAAGCAGATCCAAAAACTAAGACTGATATCAGACTCGAAGCGATGGAACCACTCTTTACGGGAGAACTTCCACTTTATATTGCTGCCAGCGACTACCGTCAAATTGATGAAGCGGTAGCATTTTGCAAAGAGATGGGACTTCGCATGATTTTAGTCGGCGGTCGTGAAGCATGGAAATGTACCGACCTGCTTAAAGAGAATAATGTTCCGGTTATATTTAGTACTGTCCTCACTCTCCCCCAGCGTTCCGACTACGCCTATGACACACCATTTAAGGTTCCGGCTATTTTGGCTGAAGCTGGTGTCAAATTCTGTCTTGGGGCGTTTGGCTCATGGGGTGCGAGGAACCTTCCATTCCAGGCGGGACAGGCTGTTGGATACGGTCTTGATCCCAATGAAGCGCTGCGTTCTGTGACTCTCTCGGTTGCCGAGATACTTGGCATCGACGATAACTACGGTTCGCTCGAAGTTGGCAAATCGGCCACGTTGATAGTGTCTGAGGGTGATCTGCTCGATTATATTGGCCATCGTGTGACGGCAATGTACATTGACGGCAAGACTATTGATCTCAATAGTAAACAAAAAGAGCTGTTCAAGAAATATCGTGCCAAGAAATGGCAGCCGGCTGACGGGCATCGAGGTGGAGAACAAGAGCGGGCGCGGGCTCGTCACCGCCCGCGCGTTCGTCGACGCCACCGGCGACGCGGATCTGGCGCGGTTCGCCGGCGCACCTTGCATCGAGCAGGACAACTGGCTCTCGCTCTGGTCGCTCGGCGTGTCGTTGTCCAAGGCCGCAGACTCCATCGAGACCGACTCCTGCGAGCCGTTCACCCGAGTCGTCAGCGTCGGCGCCGGCAACACCGGCGCGGGGCATCCGGAAGGGATGCGCAAGTTCCTCGGCACGAAGGGCAGCGACGTCTCGGAGTTCGTCACCGAAAGCCGCCGGCTGCTGCGCGAGAAGTACGCCGCCGAGCAGGCCGAGCTCGGCGACTCCGGACGCAGTCAGAGCTTCCCGATCGCGCTACCGACGATGGCCGACTTCCGCACGACGCGACGCATCGACGGGCAGGCGACGATCCGCGCCGACGACGTGAACGTCAACCGCAGCGACAGCATCGGCAGCGTCGCCAACTGGTGGCGCCCCGGCGAGGTCTGGGCCGTGCCCTACGGCGCGCTGCTGCCGCGCAAGCTGCGCGGGCTGCTCGTGGCCGGCCGCTGCATGGCGTCCGAGGCGGGCGACCCGTGGGAAGTCACGCGCGTGATCCACGCCGTGGCGATGACCGGCGACGCCTGCGGCGAAGCCGCGGCAATGGCCGTCGCACTGGGCACCACCCCCGAAGCCCTGGAAGTCGCCGACGTGCAAGCCGCCCTGGCCCGCCGCGGATTCACCTTCCAGTTCGTGCCACCCGCCGAGCCGCCCCCCGCCGACACCCCCATGCCGGATGAGCATTGACGCGCACAACGGCT
>JAUVAR010000330.1 GCA_030591625.1 Candidatus Zixiibacteriota bacterium | reverse complement strand
TCGGCTCGTGATAGTTACCAGATGCTCGGTTCGCCCGAGGGTGAGTTGGCGATTGCACAGTTAGTCATCTATCTTGCCTGTGCACCAAAGTCGAATTCTGTCTATACAGCTTTTAAGAAGGTCAAAGAGGCGGCCGCTAATTCTGGTTCGTTGCCGGTGCCTAAGTCAATTCGCAATGCACCGACTAAATTGATGAAAGAATTGGATTATGGCAAGGGTTACAAATATGCGCATGATTTCAAAGATGGCATGACTGATCTTGAGTATTTCCCCGAGGGGATGGAGGCGGGTCAATATTATTCGCCGAGTGGGGTCGGTCGGGAAGAGAAAATTGCCGATTACTTAAAGAGATACCATGAGTTTCGAGAATCGGCCAAAAAGGGCAAGACTAAGGAAAAGAAGTCGAACTGATCGACTCACTTTCCGTTTAAGGACTATATGCAGAAGATATTAACGATACTATTTCTATTATTATTTGCCATGCCTGTTATGGCGGCATCGATATTAATCCCGATGGATGAAGTCCAGACCGATCATCTCAAGGCTTATGGTGTCATTTTTAGGGCGCTCGATGAAGGTTTACAGTCGCAGTGGCTTCTCAATTATCGGGCAGGGTCGTTCCTGATAGACTATTCCGCTGACATTATGAATCTATGTCTTGTACGTGGGGTCTATGCCGAACAGGTTTCATCGGGAGCGGTAGCAGATATTTATCGTCAGATCGAAGTTGAAAATATGGAACGAGTTGAGCTTGAGAAAGCTCCCTCGATTGCGGTCTATTCGCCACCTTCGTTACAGCCGTGGGATGATGCTGTTACCCTTGCGCTTACTTATGCAGAGATTAAGTACGATATAGTTTGGGATGCTGACGTGATAGCCGGCACGCTTGAAGATTACGATTGGCTGCATTGTCATCATGAAGATTTTACCGGACAGTATGGCAAATTTTATGCGGCGTTTCGAAATGAACTCTGGTATCAGGCCGATGTACGCGCGAATGAAGAGATGGCGGCACGTTTAGGGTTTAGCAAAGTCTCGCACTTAAAACGTGAAGTTGCATTAACGATTGCTGATTATGTCCGTCGTGGTGGTTTTATCTTTTCGATGTGTTCTGCACCTGAAACTTTAGACATGGCCCTCGCTGCTGAAGATACTGATATAGTACCTCGTCAATTTGATGGTGACCCGGTCGATCCCGACTGTCAGGCACGGTTAGATTTTGATCGTACTTTTGCGTTTGAAAATTTCAGAGTAGTAACTGATCCGTTCATGTATAAACGTTCGAATATAGATACGTATCCTGACCGACTGATGCGCTTCCCAACACCTCAGAATGATTTTTTCTATCTATTCTCTTTCTCGGCAAAGCTTGATCCGGTGCCGACGATGCTGTCGCAGAATCATGTCAGCACGATTAATGGTTTCATGGGGCAGGTGACCGGGTTCAGGAAATCGCTTTTGAAAAAGCATATAATAGTTATGGGACAGCCGGATAATTTTGATGAAGTTCGCTATTTGCATGGTGGTTTTGGACGAGGGACATTTACGTTTTTGTCCGGTCATGATCCCGAAGATTATCAACACATGGTTAACGATCCACCGACTGAGTTGAGTTTGCATAAGAATTCGCCGGGCTATCGTCTAATTTTGAACAATATTCTTTTTCCTGCCGCGAAGAAAAAAGAACGTAAAACCTGATCGGGTAAATTGTATTTATTTTTTGACATTGCTGTCAAACATTAGCACATTACTAATATGAACGATTCTTACGACAAAACATTTTTGGGCATTGATTACGGTTCACGACGGGTTGGTATTTCCAAATCAGATCCAACCGGCTTGATTGCATCGCCAATAACAACGCTTGTAGTAAAATCAGAATCTGATTGTTTGAATAAGCTAATCGCATTGATCGATGAGTATTCGCCGGATGGTTTGGTTTTTGGATATCCACTTCATGATTCGGGCGACAGAAGCGAGAAGTGCGAAGAGATTGATAAATTCATTACGAAAGTAGAAACACGTTATGACGGCCCGATTCACCGTTGTGATGAGCGCTATAGTTCGGTTGAGGCGCATGCAGTGATTCATGCGCATGGTAAGAGAACGGGTTCAAACAAAGCACGAATTGATAAGATTGCGGCGGTTATTATTTTGCAGCGTTTTCTTGATGAATCAAATTTCAATGGGTAGTATGAAAGTATGACATTGTTAAAGAAAATAATCATCCTGATAGTTCTACTCACATTAGTGATGTTTTCGCTTTTGATTAATCTGTATACCGGTACGACGGATTTGGGTGATCGTGCGGTGACGATTATCATCGTGCCCGGTGATACATTCTCCGGCGTGGCTGAACGATTGAGTTCTCAGGGAGTAGTGAAATCCAAAACTATGCTTAGATATGCTGCCCGTCTTTCGGAACTTGACAGGAAACTAACGCCCGGTCGTTATGATTTTTCTGGTGAAAATTCGGTCCGTTCGGTTTTGTATAAACTTGAAAATGCTGACTTTGTTCGTATTCGTGTGACTATACCCGAGGGTTCACCAATTTGGGATGTCGCCTCGATACTTTCCGCTAAAATGGGTATTGATTCATCTGCTCTTAACAGGCTTTCTACGGACAAAGCATTTCTTGATAAGATCGACGTTCCTTCCCTAGAAGGTTATTTATATCCACAGACATATTTTTACCCCTGGGGAACACCACTGAGAGCTATCGTCTCTGATATGGCTGCAATGTTTCATTCGCAGGTTGACACCGTCTGGCGACAGGCGCATTTCAATAACTTGACACGGGCTGAAGTTGTAACGCTTGCTTCGATAGTAGAAGCTGAAGCAATGATTGTCAACGAAGAACCACAGATTGCATCGGT
>JAUVAR010000029.1 GCA_030591625.1 Candidatus Zixiibacteriota bacterium | reverse complement strand
TGATTCTCTATACGATCAATGGTGTTTCTACACCAACACAGTATGGTGGAATTGCCGCTCTTGAGGGTCCTCAAAATTTTGTAACCGAGATGTGCGATGTTTACCGCGAACGACGGGACATCCTTTTTGCGGGAATCAAGAAAACCGATCTCTTGGAATGCGCTATGCCTCCGGGTGGTGCGTTTTACTTGTATGCACGGATTACCGACCAGTGGGAAGGTTCTGCCTGGGATTTGGTGAACCATCTGATCGACACCTATTCGATGGGTTGTGTTCCGGGTGATATTTTCTATGATGAACAGAAATCGATTCGGTTCTCGTATGCCTGCTCGACCGATATGATCCGCAAAGCTATCGCGAATCTGGCGGGGAAGAGCGTTTCGGTATAGTTAGTATTTAGAAACCAGATTTATAGTTAGGGTGGTTCTATCTTTTGAACCGCCCTTTTTCTTGTTTTCGGCAATAACGACATTGAATTTGTGGCGAATGGACCTATCATGGACTGGTACCTCCGACTCAATTGATTGAAGGACAAGCGATTGACTCAAATCGGCTTTGCTCGTGCAAAAAATAGGTGCGTTGTAGTCATAAGGTGGCCTTTCTGGAAGATGCGCCTGTAGTGGTTTTAGCTGTAATCTCCAAAGTTGCGTTAGGTCTTGCGGACGGCTTTGCCGGACGTGTGACCTGACGCTTGTTGTTGATACAAAATGATCTTGTGCGGTCAGGTGATTCTGCTTGCCCGCTTTGGAGGGTCTGACCGTTCTTTCAATTCTGAACATACTTCGACCTCGCTTTCATATAACAGAGTCCACACAGTATTAACATCGGTGTGGTGTGGTTTTCGAGAGTGCGGATTGATCTGTCAGGATATTGTTGTTAAGAGTAAACCCACCAGCCGCTATCGCTCTTGGTGGGGTACGGGAGTGTAAAATTCTACGTAGGGTGGTTCTGTCTTCAGAACCGCCATCTAATTGTCATTAGGCAGGCCGAAGACAGGCCTTCCCTACAAAGACTATCAGGTCACCCCCCCTAAACTCTTGCTCCTTTCGGAACCTCTACGTATGTTGGGTGTTGAAGTCTGTAATGAACTCAGGAAGTAGGTTGTCAAAAATAGGACCAATACGTGTATAAGATTTTTGCGCCAATTGTAAAACATGTTCCCGCTCCATCTGTCCCTCGCAAAGTCCTTGTCTTTGGGGCTGGTTTCCTCTGGGTTGTAATTGGGGCATTCATGATATATCGGGCGGTTGGGATTTCGTATCAGTTCGGTTCGCCGTTCAATTATCCGATTCTAATCGGATTTATCATAGGCTACGTCAAACATCAGTTCGTATTCTCCAAAATCGTAAAACGGAACCTCGAGCGGATCAGAGAGTTAGCCCCACATAAGTCAAAAATCTGTCTATTCGCTTTCCAGCCAATGCAGGCGTATCTCATTGTTATGTTCATGGTCAGCCTGGGAATTCTCATCAAACAGCTCGGTTTGCCGGATGACCTGAGAATGGTCATATTTACAATGGTTGGAACAGCCTTATTTCTCTCGGGAATTCGCTATTTCAGGGCAATTCCAAGCGTCTAAATCTGCCTTAAGCTGTTAATCTGTCAAATCTTACTATATAGTATGGTATTATATGCTATCTAGTGCTAAAAAAAAGTGACATTGTACGTTTTTTCACAAACTTAATGACATTAGCGTGACAAAAGAATCGTTTCAAACTGCATATTCGGTCCAATATGATGATGAACTAAGATTGGATTTAGAGATGACGACAGAATTTGGAATAATTGGCACTTCGATCTGGCAGCAGAATATGGCTCTTTTAGAGCATTTGACGCTCGATAGAGATTCCAAACTCCAACAGCTTGAACAGCTTAAGGAAAAGCTTGGTCTTGATGAACTGGTATATCTCTCGACTTGTAACCGCGTGGAATTCTTGTACGTTACCTCCGGCAAGATTCGCGGTCGTCGGGTTTTACACCGTTTGATCGATAAGCTCCTGTGCGGTCAGAACAATCTTAGTTTTTTCCCAAACGACTTTTATCATTTCACCGGCAAAGAGGCGATTACTCATCTTTTCCGCACGACCTCTTCGCTGGAATCACTTGTTGTCGGTGAAACTCAAATTACCGGCCAGTTCAAAGCTGCTTTTGAAGAGGCATCTAATTCTGGTCTGTCTGGTCCGATGATTGACTCACTCGCCAAAGAGTCGATGTTGACCGCCAAGAAAGTAAAACGGGAAACGTCGTTGGGCGAAGGTTCACTTTCTATGGCCTCACTTGCAGCCGGTGAACTTCGTACCGAATTAGAATCGGTGGAGAATGGAACAGTCGCTCTGGTTGGTTCCGGCGAAATGACTGTCAAGATGGCGCGTTATATTCGCAAGCATATGAAGGCTAATTTGCTTTTTGTAAATCGAACGATTGATAAGGCTATCGATCTGGCTAAACAATTTGATGCTATGGCAGTTTCACTTGAAGACTTCAAATCAAAGCCAGGCTCAATCGTAGCAATTGTTTCTGCAACTGCCGCCGTCGATGCTGTTTTCGACGAAAGCTTTTTGGACAGACTCGAAAAGTCAGATCGCAAAGTTGTTTGTGTTGATCTTGCAATTCCAAGAGACTTCTCACTTGAATTCAATCTTGATGAACGGGTCATGCTGATTGATATCCCTGCGCTCAAACATAAGGGACAGGGCAACCTTAGAAACAAATTTGTCGAATCTGGCAAAGCTAACGATATTGTTCGTGAAGCTGTAAATCAGTTCCTTTCAAATAGTATTGAATCATCACTCAAGCCGATATTTACTGAGGGTTACAAAGAGTCGATACAACTCGCACACAAAGCATTCAATGATCTTTTCGAAAAGAAAGTAACCTCTATTGGCGAAGATGAAAAAGAGGCTGTCCTGAAACTGATGACAAAACTTATTGGTCATTCCTCGTTCCAGCCGGTTAAGATGCTTTCGGCATCATTGGTAGATTCAAAAACCGATATCGGTTTAAATAAATTAGCGGTCGGACGTAAATTAGCTGTATGAACAATACGAAATTAACTATCGGGTCGCGGGGTTCTGATCTCGCTTTATACCAGGCAAATTTCATCCAAAAGGTATTGGTTGAAGAGCACGGATGTGACGTTGAGATTATGATTATCAAAACGTCGGGTGACAAGATCGATAATATTTCATTCGATAAGATGGAAGGGAAGGGGTTCTTCACGAAGGAACTTGAAGATGCTCTTCTTGCGAATGAAATTGATCTGGCCGTGCATTCATTGAAAGACCTTATGACTTCTCAACCTGAAGGTCTCAAACTTGGTGCCGCCGGCTACCGTGCGGATAGTCGTGAGATGTTGTTGATTCGAAAAGAATCATTCACGGGCGAGGGATTGTTGCCAGTAAAGTCGGGTGGTGTGATCGGCACAAGTTCGGCTCGTAGAAAATGTCAGATTGCTCATTTTAGTCCCGATCTTGTTATCAAAGATTTACGTGGCAATGTCCCGACACGGGTTAACAAACTTCGCGCTGGTGGTTATGATGCGATTGTTATCGCAGCTGCCGGAGTGATACGCCTTGAACTTGATCTTTCGGATCTTGAGGTTGTCCTTTTAGATCCTGAACAATATTTGCCGGCTCCTGCGCAGGGAATTTTGGGAATACAAATTCGTTCGAATGACCGACGTGTAGAAGATATAATTTCAAAGCTCGGTTCTAAAGAAGAAATGAAAACAGCAATGTTGGAACGTGGTCTTCTTGCCAAATTCGAACTCGGTTGTTCGCTTCCTTTGGGTGTTGTATCAAGTTTCAAAGATAATGAATATAGATTGAAAGCGATTCTGGGGCGTCGCGTTGGAGAAGATGGTTGGGATGGCCTCGATAGAGTTGAAATAACAGGCTCTGATATCGATACAATTGTAGAAGAAGCTTTTTCGAAGCTTAACGTCGGAGTTTGATCATGAGGCTCGGAATCACCAGAGCACAGTCGCAGTTTGATCATTTGATGGACAAGGCTGCCATTAAGGGTATTGAACTCGTTTCACTTCCAATTATAAAAACCGAAGCTGTCAATTTTGATTGGCCTGTACGTTTTGAAACAACGGGTAAGGTCTGGATTATGTTCACATCATCGAATGCAGTAAATTATTTCTTTGAACAGTTGGATAATCTTGATGGTTCACTTCCTGATGACTACAGCATTGCAGCTGTTGGGAAAAAAACGGCAGAAAGAGTAAAGCAGTTTGGTTACTCGGTTAGTTTTATCCCAAGTGATACGTACGGCGAGTTGCTTTTCACTGAATTTGCTGACCATGTGGCCAAAGCAGGTGATCTGGTTATATTCCCTCGTGGGGAGAAAGTTAATTTTGAACCGGCAGAGATTCTTGATAATGCAAAGATAATCTACATTCCTATCGTCTGTTATAAGACACTTAAAATTGATGTTTCAAAAGAACAGACCGGTCAGTTTAAGTCCGATGATTACATTCTCTTTACTGCCCCTTCAACAGTCAATGCCTACCACAATCAGCATGGACAACCGGTTGCAAAACCGATCGCACTTGGTCGCTCAACTGCCAGCGCTATGAATGAATTTGGATGGTATGGGTTTGTTACTATGAAAAAAGCAGATATTGATACAGTTCTGGAGTATTTGTAATGGATATAGTCAATCGTCCTCGTCGTACAAGACGAAATCAGATTGTACGCAACCTTGTGTCGGAAACGACTCTCAGGGTTGATCGGTTAATACAACCGTACTTTGTTACCGACGGTGAATCAATCAAAGATGAAATCAATGGACTGCCAGGAATCTATCGTGAGTCTCCTGATTCACTTGTTAAGTCTGTAAACGATGATATGAAACTTGGCATTAACAAGATTATGCTCTTTGGCGTGACCGACCGCAAGGATCAGATGGCAACATCTTCAATGGATGAAACTAATCCGGTTATTCTTGCAACGAACGAACTAAAACAAAAATTTGGTGATGATCTCTTTGTCTCGGCGGATGTATGTCTTTGCGCCTACACCGACACCGGTCACTGCGGAGTGACTGTCGACGATGAGATCGACAACGACCGTTCTGTAGCGGTCTTAGCGGAGATGGCCCTTGCTCTGGCTGAAGCTGGTTGCGATTGCGTTGCACCATCAGATATGATGGATGGCCGAGTAGGGGCGATACGGGAACGGCTTGACATTGAAGGTTTCGATGACACGATCATACTGGCCTATACTGCAAAGTATGCTTCGGCTTATTATGGTCCGTTTCGTGAAGCGGCTAATTCATCGCCGGGGAAAGGTGATCGCAAAGGTTACCAGATGGACTATCGTAATCGCACCGAAGCGTTGCGTGAGTTGATGCTCGACGAGGAAGAGGGAGCTGACATTGTAATGGTGAAGCCGGCACTTGCCTATTTGGATATTATTTCGGATTTCAAACGGAACACAGAACTGCCGATCGCTGCGTACAATGTTTCGGGTGAATACACTGCTGTGAAGCTGCTGGCCGAAACGGGACTTGCCGATGAAGGATTGATGGCGATAGAAAATCTTACGGCCATGACTCGGGCGGGCGCATCGATAATATTAACTTATCATCTCAGGGATATACTGACACATGGATGGCACATTGGTTAGCACAAAGAAATCAAAACTGATCGCAGAGATGGCATCACGGGTGATGCCCGGCGGTGTTAACTCACCGGTGCGAGCATTTAAGTCTGTCGAAGGAACACCACGTATTATCGGACGAGGCGAAGGTGAATTCCTTTTCGATGTTGATGGAAATAAATATATAGACTTCTGTTGTTCATGGGGACCGTTGATTCTGGGTCATGGTGACCCAACTGTTGTGGAAGCTGTCAAAAAACAGATTGATATCGGTATGACCTTTGGAGCTACAACCGAACTCGAAGTTAAGCTCGCTGAATTTATTGTCGGAACAATTGAACCTGTAGAGTTAATACGGTTTGTGTCATCGGGCACCGAAGCTGTTATGTCGGCGATTCGTGTAGCACGAGGATTTACCGGACGTGATATGATTCTCAAATTCGATGGCTGTTATCATGGTCACGTTGACCACATGCTGGTGTCGGCAGGATCGGGTCTTGCTACTTTTGGACAACCATCATCTGCAGGAGTTCCTGAATCGTTCACGAAGAACACAGTCGTACTGCCGTTGGATGATGAAGAAGCACTTGAAAAATTCTTTGAAGAGCATGGTGACAAACTTGCTGCTGCTATTATCGAAGGCATTCCGGCTAACAACGGCTTACTGATTCAACGTCATGATTATATGCGCTTGCTGCGTTCGCTCACAGAAAAGCATGGTGCTCTTTTGATTCTTGACGAAGTTATCACCGGGTTCCGCCTTGGCTTGAATGGTGCTGCAGCCTACTATGGTTTGACTCCTGATTTGTTGACTTACGGTAAAATTATTGGGGGTGGGATGCCGGTTGGTGCCTTTGGTGGACGTGCAGACATTATGAATCAACTTTCACCGTTAGGTCCTGTCTATCAAGCGGGCACACTCTCCGGTAACCCGGTTGCAATGGCTGCCGGTTTGGCAACGCTTGGTAAGTTGGCGGATGGAAAAATCTATATGGAACTGGAAGAGAAAAACCGTCGCTTTGTCAGCAGGTTGATGTCTGAGTTGGGTGATCTTGATATAAATATCGCAGGTGTTGGTTCGATCTACTGGATTGTATTCCAGAACGAATTACCTCGTGCAGCGTCAGGTATTTCGGCAGATGGAATATCACATTATAATAGAATGCACCAGCGTGTGCTTGATGCCGGTGTTTATATTCCGCCGTCGGGATACGAAGTCTGTTTTATGTCGGCGGCTCATACCGAAGAATCACTCGACCATGCTGCATCTGTGTTGATCAACGAAATAAAACAAGAGGCTCACAAATGGGAATAAAATCTACATTCATTGATGCATGTTATGGTCGCAATGAAGGGCATATTCCGATTTGGATCATGCGCCAGGCCGGACGTTACTTGCCGGAATATCTTGAAGTCCGAAAAAAAACTACCTTCAATGAACTTTGTCGTTCACCTGAATTGATAGCGGAGGTGGTTGATCAACCGATGCGAAGGTTTGATCTTGATGCTGCCATTTTGTTCTCGGATATTTTGACAATGCTTGATCCGATGGGAATGAAATTTGAATTCCCCGATGGTGGTCCTGTGATTGAAAATCCGATCAGTACACCCGATGATATAAAGAGACTAAGCGAGTTCGATATCGCCGATAAAATGCCGTATGTGTTTGATGCGATTCGAAAGATCAAAGAAATAATGCCGGACAAACCATTGATCGGTTTTGTCGGATCACCTTTCACGCTTGCATGTTATCTTATTGAGGGCAAAGGGTCCAAGAATTTTGATAAGGCGAAGAAATTCATTCATCAGTATCCTGAAGAATCCGAAGAACTGTTTAATCTTCTTGCGAAAGTAATTGCAGATTATTTGAGACTTCAGGTTGATGCGGGTGCCGATACAGTGCAGGTATTTGATAGTTGGGGAGGAATCCTCTCTCGTGACGATTATCTCAATTGGTCGGCTGGTCCTGCCAATAAAATATTCTCTGCATTGCGTGACCTCAATGTACCGCGTGTATTATTTGTGAATAATGTTGCTCCCTATATTGATATCGTAAAAGATGTTGAGTGTGAAGTTATCGGGGTTGATTACCGTACTGATATCTCAGAAGTCGCGAATGCTTTACCCGGTAAATCGGTGCAAGGGAACTTAGACCCATCTGTTTTGTTCGGAACTACAGAACATGTAATTGAACGGACTACGCGTATCCTTGAATCAATTGATGATCCCAATAGGCTTATCTTCAATCTTGGACATGGCATTCAACCGAAGACTCCTATCGAATCGGTGCAGGCAATGATTGATACTGTCCGAAAATTCAGGTAATGAAAATGAATAAGTCGAACGAAACAACTCATGTACCTGTTGAATTGTTGGCAAGGTATGATAAACCTGGTCCTCGCTACACGAGCTATCCGACGGCACCGATCTGGTCGAACGAAGTTGGGCCGAATGATTACGAAGATGCTCTGCGTCGTGCATCGGTCAACCATGATGCTCCATTGTCGGTTTATTGTCATATTCCATTCTGTAAGAAGCGTTGTTACTATTGTGGTTGCACTACGTTTATTGCATCAAAGCCGGCAGCTGCGGAACCGTATGTTGATCTCGTTTGCAAAGAGATAATTAAAACGGCTGGACTGCTTCATCCGAGAAAGAAAATAGCAACACTTCATTTTGGAGGTGGTACCCCAACGTTCGCCGGTACTCCCGGGCTTGGTAAGATTATTGACACTATGGATGAACACTTTAAGTTTGTTCAAGGTTGTGAAAAGTCTATTGAAGTTGATCCTCGTGTAACTACTCCTGAACAACTTGACTATCTTGCATCTCGTGGTTTTAATCGAATTTCGATCGGTGTTCAGGACCTGAATCCAGAAGTACAAAAAGCCTCGGGGCGTGTACAAACTGATGAACAAGTAATGGCGATTCTAAATAAAAGCCGTGAGCTCGGATTCAAAGGGATCAATATCGATCTCATCTATGGGCTTCCACTTCAAACTGTCGAAGGTTTTACTGAAACACTCAAGCGTGTTATTGATCTTAAACCTGATCGGCTCGCTGTTTATTCGTTTGCATTCCTGCCCGACTTAAAAGCAAACCAACAGAAGATTAAGAAAGAAGAACTTCCAACGACGAATGAGAAGTATGCACTCTTCTCGGCTGCGATTGAACAATTCACCGGTGCTGGATACAGACAGATTGGTATGGATCATTTCGCATTACCAACCGATGAACTTGCGATCGCTCAGGAAGATGGTCGTCTGTATAGAAACTTTATGGGTTATTCGGTTCAGTCGGCACCTGATATGATCGGTTTGGGTATGTCGTCGATTGGTTATGTTGATAATGGTTTCTATCAAAATCATTCAAAATTGAATTCTTACAAAGAGATGATTGCGGATGACAACTTTTCTGTCTTTCGAGGTATGAAACTCTCAGATGACGATTTGATGCGTCAATATGTTATCACCCATTTGATGTGTAACTTCAGAATGAACTTCTCGGAGTTCCATAACAAATTTGGAATCAAATACTCAGACTACTTTGCAAATGAGCATGATGGTTTGACTCAGTTTGTTGATGACAAGTTTATGGAAATATGTGATGTACAATTAACTGTGACTCCTCTCGGACGTACTTTTGTCAGGAATATAGCAATGACTTACGATGCCTACCTTTCCGGTTCCGAGGGAGGAAAGAAAGCAACCTTTTCGCGGACGATCTAAATGAATAGCACGAATGATAAGTTCTGTGTGATTCTTCTTGGTATGGGCGGACCTGATTCGCTCGCCGATATCAAAACATTCCTTTACAATATATTCTCAGATCGTTCAATCATACAACTTCCAGGTGGTGCTCTTTTTCAAAAACCGTTTGCATCACTTATATCAAAACTTCGTACACCCAAAGTTCAGGCACATTACAAACTGATTGGTGGCTCGTCACCTCTGTTGAAATGGACTCAGGCTCAGGCGAGACAGATAGAAAAGATCATTGTAAAAGATTACCCCGGTAGCAGATGTTATGTCGGAATGCGGTATTTCAAACCGTACATAAATGATGCTATTCATACTGCTATAAGAGATGGTTTTAATCGAATTATATTTCTTCCAATGTATCCTCAATTTAGTCGTGCGACCACTGGCTCATCGTTTAAAGTTGCCACAACAATTCTTTCACGAACAGATGAGGTTGATACTGTTTATATAAACGACTTTCATGATAATAATAAATATACCAAACTAATGACCAAATATATCGAGACGAACATCTGCCCTAATGACATCCTTCTCTTTTCTGCTCATTCATTGCCTAAGAAATTTGTCGATGTGGGTGATCCGTATGTGGAGCAAGTTAAGAAAACTGCCTCGCTTGCATCGAATGGCCGTGAACATTTAGTATCTTTTCAGAGTCGTACCGGTCCTGTCGAATGGGTTGGTCCTGATACTGTTGAAATTGTGCAACGATTATTGAGTGAAACAAAATCAGATATCTTTATCGTGCCAATCTCGTTTGTGTGCGATCATATAGAAACTCTTTATGAACTTGATATCGAATTAAAAGAATACATTGGTGCACCGCACTCAAAAAGAATTCATCGTATGCCAATGTTTAATGATGATATCTGCTTATCGCAAATGCTTGCTGAATTAATTACTGACAGGATGTTCTCCGATGCCAGAGCATGAAATTGCAATTATCGGTGGAGGGATTTCGGGGCTTTCAGCCCTGCATTTTATCAGATTGTTAAAGCCTGAGCAGGATGTTCATTTGTATGAAGCTGAATCTCGGCTTGGTGGCACAATCGGAACTGATAATATAGAGGGATATTCGTTTGACCGGGGTCCAAACGGATTTTTGGATCGTGAGCCACTTACGTTGCAATTAGCTGAAGAGCTGGGGCTGACTGACAAACTTGAACGTGCTGGAGAAAATGTCAGCAATCGTTTTATTCTTCGGGACGGGAAACTCCGCGCCGTACCGATGTCACCGATTAAGTTCATGATGGCTGACATTCTGCCGGTAATGGGACGGCTCCGTGTGATGGGTGAGCCATTCGCAAAAAAGAGGCCGGATGGAATCGATGAATCAATTTATGATTTTGTCGAACGTCGTATCGGACGTGATGCTGCCGACTATCTTGTTCAACCGATGGTCTCGGGTGTCTATGGTGGTGTTGCAAGTAAGTTGTCGTTGAAATCTTGTTTCCCGATTATGAGGGAGATGGAGAATGAATACGGTTCACTCTTCAAAGCGATGATTTCCAAAGCTAAAAAAGCGAAAGCTAAGGGCAAGAGTGGGGCAGGACCAAGTGGACCGGGTGGATGGCTTACTTCGTTTGAAGGAGGAACAGAGACGATCATCAAACGATTTGAAGAAAAATATATTAATCAGATTACAAAACAAAGTCGTGCTGTAGAAATTACAAAACATAATAATTTGTATCGTATCAAAATGGCCAACGGTACAATCGTTGAAGCCAAATCGTTGATACTTGCATTACCTGCCAATCATGCTGCCGAAATAACATGTGAGCTATCATCCAAGCTCACCTCTGCACTTGGTTCGATACCTTATGCTCCAATCGCAGTAGTTTGCCTGGGTTACAATGAGAAAAATATCGACCACGACCTTGATGGTTTTGGATTTCTTGTTCCCTCCAAAGAGAATATAAAAATTCTTGGTTCGATCTGGACATCATCGATTTTTAAAAATCGTGCTCCCCAAGGAATGGTACAGCTTCGCACAATGGTTGGTGGTGATGGCGATCATGCCTCAGCCGAACTGTCTGATAATGAATTATTAAAGTTGGTTACTGACGATCTTGATCAAATAATGAATATCTCCGGCAAGCCTGACATCGTTAAAATGTATCGCTGGAAGTATGGCATACCACAGTTCCTTATTGGACATTCTGAAGTTATGAATCGGATTGAAGATGAAACTAAAACTCTTGGAAATATTTTCGTGACTGGTAATGCATATTATGGTATCGGGTTGAATGACTGTGTTAAGCAATCTTTCAAAGTAGCATCTTTAGTCTGAGTAATCACACAATTAATTGTTTAATTAGTTGGTTCCTAAACTGAATTCTGTCCACTATATTCAGCACTATAGAAATTTGTGCAGGATTATTTAGTAATGGATATCACCAGAGCCGACCGACCGTCACACAGTTGTAACGATGCAGAACAGATAGCGCAGAGGTTATATGGTCTGAATGTTGCAGCTCGTGAGCTCCCGAGTGATGCCGATCAGAATTTTGTCGTTACAGAGAGAGACGGCGGAAAGTTTGTTCTCAAAATTGCTAACATTGTGGAATCGAGAATCAATCTCGAATTACAGAATGCACTCCTTGAACATATAAAAAAAACCGACACTTCACTTGGTGTCCCAAAAATAATATCGTCTCGTAGTGATAATCAGATAGAGTCAATCAGAAATCGTCGCAACGCCGATGAAATGGTTAGGCTGATGAGTTGGGTTGATGGTATCCCGCTTGTTGACTTTAGATACACAAGGCCTGGGCTTCTACGCGAATTTGGCAGTTTCCTTGGTAAATTTACTAAAGCAATCGGGGATTTTGAGCATCCCGGTATGGATAGAGAATTCAGATGGGATTTGAAGAATGCCCACTCCGTCATAAATTCTAATTTGTCATACATTCGCAATCAAGAAGATAGAGAAATCATTAAACGCATCGCTGAACGAGCACAGCAGGTAACGGAAGAAACTGAAAATTCGCTTCGTAAGTCTGTCATTCATGGTGACGCTAACAATTACAACCTGCTTGTCAAACGTGGGTTTGTAAGAGCTAAAAAATGGCATCAAGTTTCAGTAAGTGGGATCATTGATTTTGGTGATGTGATACGAACACACACAATAAATGAACTTGCAATCGCTCTTGGTTATCTTTTGTTACATACACCTGATCGTATGGCCGTTACAACCGAGCTTGTCAGAGGATATACTGAACAGTACAAACTAAATGACAACGAACTGCGAGCTTTGTTCCCTCTTGCGCTTGCTCGTTTGGCAGTCTCTGCTACAATCTCTGCCTATCAAAAACATCTTGAGCCAGATAATGAATATCTTGTATTGACCGAGAAGTCGGCGTGGGATGTTCTTAGGTCGATCAATGATGCTGATTATCTATTAAACGAAACTGCAATCTTTAATGCTGCTGGTATTAAGCGTAAAAGTATTCTTGTCAACACAGATAAGATGCCTTTGAGTTTTGATCTTAGTTTGGCAGATCATGAAGAAGTAAAATTCGTTCCATTTGATCTAACACCCGAATCTTTGCAGGTTGGTAATCTTGTCGATCTGGAAACTTCTACGTCTGTGATTGACAAGATCGAAAAGCTGCTTGTCCGACAGAATGCGAACATTGCATACGCATCTTACAATGAGGCGCGTCTATTGAATACCAATGCGATTCTCTCGAGGGAAGAATGGGAGCCGGGGGTCGAAGGGTCTGTTTTACTTGGTGTTGATCTCTTTGCTCTGAGTGAGTGCGAACTAAGAGCGAATACTGATTTGCGAATTAAAGCACTGACAAAATATGACAATAGTACAGATTTCATGTTGGCAATAGAAAACGATGATAGCTCTTTCAGATTGATTATTCGTCACTTAGATAGTGAAAACTGTAAGAATAGGGAATATGATCAAATTGTTAAAGCAGGCGAGACTATTGGTCGGTTTGGGATTATTCCTGATTCTAATTTGTCGCATACTCAAGTGCAGATTATTACCGATAACAGTTTTAGTCTTGAACAAATTAAATCTTCTTGCCATCTGACTGACAGAGATTGCTGGCTTTCATTAACGGCTGATCCTCTTTCGTTGTTTACATCTGTTTCTAAAGATATCAATCGT
>JAUVAR010000274.1 GCA_030591625.1 Candidatus Zixiibacteriota bacterium | reverse complement strand
TAAAAATGGCGGACAAGATTGGAATGTCATTAGGAATGGTGCAAGAGAAAGCATTTTAGACATTGAGTTTGTTGACAACGAAAACGGTTGGGCGGTCGGTGGTAATGGAACAATAGTACATTCAACCGATCGAGGTTGGAACTGGGAAGAGCAGGAATCAGGTACCGACAAAGGGCTTGTCAGTCTTGATTTCATAAATAAGAAAGAAGGCTGGGTAGTTGGTGGTACTGGAACGATTCTTCATACTGATGATGCAGGTATTACTTGGCAAGCACAGGCAAGCAATACAACGGCTACCTTAGTAGGTGTTAGCTTTGTTGATGACGAGTATGGCTGGGCAGTTGGTGGAGGCGGTACGATTCTTCACACAACCGATGGTGGAACCACATGGACAGCTCAAACTGGCTACCCTGAAAATAGTTCAATTTCAGCAGTAGCTTTCGTAGATCGTAAACGAGGCTGGGTCACGGGATGGGAAGGCACAATGAGAACCATCGATGGTGGTGCGACATGGCAGCAAGCCATCTATGACCAGTGGATAATACCCGGCAACGATATCAAGTTTGCGAATGATACGCTCGGCATGATTACGCACCAATTTTCTGCTTTTAGAACTGTTGATGGCGGTGATAGTTGGGAGATGATCTTTTTCACAGGCGGCAGACTTCTCGAATACTCCTATGGCTGTATCATCGATCAGGATGAGGCATGGATAGTAGGTGAATTATGGTACGGGTCACCAATACCTATTTGCTACCATACTACCGATGGATGGAAAACGTGGGAGCAAATACCATTAGACCACAGGAATCCTCTAAAACAGATATTTTTCATCGATAAAAACACTGGCTGGATGGTTGGAGACAACGGAACTATCTCACATACTACAACCGGTGGTCTAAGTCAGTAGAATCATAAATTAAAGGCGAGCAAGTAGCTTTACTTCGCCTTCACTACCAACCGAAGGTCAGACCTTTGCGATGTGAAACGACCAGTTTGGATTATTCGAGAATTTACGTTTCTGAATAATTAGCAACCCCTGTAAGATGAGTCGTTGGAATTTATGATAAACGATATAGTCTAAGCTGTAATGGTAGAATTCAGCTCGTTCTGATCAACAGACGTTTTCTCGCAAGAACGCATTTCCTGTTCGAACGGATGACCCATCTGCCAGCCATTCTCACCTGTTTGGCGCAAATGTTCAAGTCGTCTGATTGTAATCTCCGCAAAGATCGGGTCGATGTCGCAGGTGACACATTTTCGTTCGGTCTGCTCGGCAGCGATCAGAGTCGTACCGGCATGTGCAAAGAAATCAAGAACAATATCGCCAATATTAGAAGACGCATTTATAATTCGTTCAATCGCCTTAACAGGTTTTTGGGCAGCACATCCACCAACGTTTTCTTTCATCCGATAGAAGACCTGCTGAATATCAACCCAAACATTACTGGCACGAATACAATCCGAATGAGAACGCTCACTATTTTCGGTTCGCTGACCATTTATATCTTTGTAGTAGCCACGCAGTATTTTGGGTATGTCAGTGTATTGGACATTGAATGTTGGTTTTCCTCTTGTATAGCAAAGAAGTTCCTGACGAACCGCCATCCAATTTTGCTGAGTACCATACCCACGTTGGTTACGCATCGTGATGAATGACTTTGAATCAAAACCAGAGCCGGCCATCATCGCCATAAATTGTGGCAGAGGCTGAAAATGATTTTTCTGATCAGCACCCATCCATATATAAAGAGCTGCATCTTCGGTCATACAGTTTGCAGAATTATTGATCCATCGCTGACATGATTCGATATACTCAGACACTGCCATCAACTCAAACATCGCAACATTGTAGGGAGGGTCCTGAATCGCTAAGGTTGCACGATTTGAATTATCTGTTAGTTGTTGAATAAACTTTGTATCTGTACAATCACCACACCCAACTATATGTCCAGATTTTGGGTCATGCCAAACTTCGCCTGGTTTCAAGCGACAATGAGGCATAAGGGTATTGCGAATATTTTCATCACTTAAGTCTAACCGCTTCATAGTTCTAAGAAAAAGCTTGGGATTGAATCGATCAACTAAAACAGTGGGGACTTTGAATAGTGATTAAGCATTTCACAAACCCCCAAATCGCCTGCTATAAAAGGATTTATATTGACTAAATGTCTTATTATTAGTATATTTTAATTTGACAGGATATACATATCTTTTTTTTAAACACTCGTGGAACTTACTACGTCATATCGGTGTGCTCAATCTGGTTAACTCAGCCGGATTACCCGTATTGGAGGGATACGTGAAAACAAACAAACATATTGCCAACTTTGGCATTTCAATTTTAATCAGTTTTATAATTCTATTTTCTACAAGCGGTGTTACCCGAGCCGAAATTGATTGTGGTAGTTTGACAGCTATGGGTTGTTGTTGTGAAGGTACAGTTGGTAATGTCGATTGCTCTTACGATGATGTGGTTGATATTGGTGATCTGACTATTCTGATCGATTATCTCTTTATAACTAATACTCCTTTGATGAACCGCGATGAAGCAAATATTGATCAGGATCCGGCTGGAATGGTTGATATAAATGACCTGACTTTGCTGATCTCTCATCTGTTTATAGCCAACCAACCTCTCCCCAACTGTCCCGGACCATTTAATACACCACCAAGGACAATTTTGGAGAATCCTGTTGCACCTGTTTACATAGATGGCACAGATTTCTCAAACCCAGTCCTTGGAGTACCAGTCAGTTGGACTGGTATCGATCTTGTCGATCACTCTTATGATAATCCGACATTTGAATTCGAGTGGTGTCTATATGGACCGTATCTATCATTTAAATATGGCCGAAATATCGATACTATTCCTGATACAACATGGGAAAAACTTCAAGACCAGTTTATTCAACCTGTGTTTATAAGAAATACGGGTGAAGTCGTATACATAGGTGAAGGTCACAGTTTTGAAATTTGTGACACAATACCTGATATATATAATCCAGGACAACTAATTATCAATTGTGATACCATCTATGTTGATACCATCGATGTATCCGGCCCACACGGGTATCTCGATACTCTTCTTGACATTGATGACTCTGATTTTAGAAATAACCCTAATTATAATAAAATTGCTGTTAGATCTTCAGATGTTGGTCCAAACTGGACGACTGAACTTAATGACACAATTTATAATGCGTTCAATGCATACCCGACTGATTCAACACAACAAATGTACTTCATATTCTGGATTCGTTCACGTGACCCGGTTGATCCGACGTTATATGATCTAACCCCTGCCTTCCAGAAGGTTTCGATAGTAAATCCTATGCACGAAAGAGATTTAGGAATTCTTGATATATCTATTGGTTACAAAGTGAATTCCTCTTTGCACGATTCAGCTAAGGAATTCTGGAACCGTGCAACACAAGCGTGGCAATCAGAAACTGGGAACAGTATTAACTTTAATTTAGATGAAGACTATGTTGTAGCCTCAAATGCAGAAGGCTTTTCATTTGACCTCAGAAGAATGCTAAGCTATAAAACTATTATTTTTATAAATGACAACACATTCCCGGGAGCAATGTACAATCCAGCATTTGTTTCTAATATATTTAGAGCAATTAAAACAGGTGTGCCTGTCTGGATAGCAGGCCGTGCAAATGTTATGGGTGGGGAAGCACAATCTGCTCTATGGGACTGGGGCACTGTAGGGAGTTCAACAAGAGCTGGTTTAGAGGAGCTGTTTGGGATTAGCAATATGGTATATTCTGGGTGGGAGTATCAGATTTACTTTAAACAGAACAGGATCGAAGACTTT
>JAUVAR010000211.1 GCA_030591625.1 Candidatus Zixiibacteriota bacterium | reverse complement strand
TTACCGGACCCTATGTGGCAATTGTCAGATACCTGGTATGCCACGCTCACGACTGGCAAAGAGAAAAGTTTCAGACAGGGAAGCTTTCGTTTGCATTTTGAAGAGGGGATAGGAGCATTTGATAATGATATCGACAACGATTACGATGGTTTTCTTCGTCACCGTTTTGTTGGTGACCTGAAATTAACAAGAAACAGAAAATCGTTCTTGCATGTTCATGCTGAAGCGTTTTTAACAGATGGCCAACCACCTCTTCAATATCTTGGTCATGCTTCACGTGTTAGTTCAATTGATCGGTACAGCAATTCGCAAGTGTTCCGTTCACAAGGTTCGATACCAAGTAATTGGGAAGATAATTTCTATATCACTAATGGACACCTGCGTGGGTATCAGGACAGAACTTTATACCTTACTGATTATTATGGTGGTTCAATTGAGATTACGCCACACACGCCAAATGTTTGGAAACATCTACGAACGCTCCCATTGATTGGGAAATATTTGAGCAAAACTAAACATTCAATTTTCACCGACATCGGATGGATTCGTCTAAGTGATAATAATCCTTTGGCGCAGGATGTACCATTTCCTGTCGAGACAACAACGCTTGGACATGAATGGAATTTCCTTATGTCGGCAGGATTGTCATTATCGTTCCCGCCGGTCTGGTCGGATCATTACGTGCGTTTGGATTTCCCAATTTATCTGAATGAACCTATTGCCGGGGATGATGAATTTAAGTTCCGCTTCTCCGCCACGTTTATCTTGCCGTACGAATTCTAACACCCGATGGGTGTTTTTCTCCTTCGGACCGTTGTGAGTGTTATGGCTTAGACCAGTAGTGCCAGCTTTCGCCGTAAGGGGCAAGATGATGAACGCATCACAGGTTTTCGTCGAAACGATTGTTAGGGATATACTTACGCAATAGAATAACTCTATTGGAACAAGGGTGTGGAATAGGGACAAATACAAACTTTATATACGCCTTGACTAATCTTGATTAAAATTGTATTATGAAATGAAACATCAAAGATACTTCGATCATAAACCAAACAGGAATGTTCTTGGTTCAACCGCTATTGCGTTAAACATAATTAACTATCGTCAAATTCCAGGAGTGTATTATGTGCAATTTGCATCCTCACACGGTTATTGGTGTACTAACAACTCTCGTGGCAAACATCGGGAAAGTATTTTCAAAGACCACATTATGCTGTACGCGTCATACAGTGGCTGTAGTGTTTTTGTTAGTCTTTATGATGGCGTCATTAACAACTGCCAATATTTCTGTTCAATATACTCATCTCAATTATGTCCCCCTTGATACTACTATAGAAATACCTCTTAACTATGCTAATGCTGATGTTAGTTCTTCGGTTATTGAGTGCAATTTACTATTGAGCTATCCGGATAATCTTATCTCATTTATTGAAGTTATGCCAACTCCATTAGATGAAAGCTGTGACTGGTTGTATTTTGATGTCAGTCATCCTGCCGACAATTTGATCCGAATTTCTGCACGAGCAGTTTCAGGCAGCGGTAATTGTTTCAATTCCGAATCGATACTTCTTGCCTCCATAAAGTTCTACGTGACAGACGATAGTGCGTGGGCATGCAATGCGGGAAGATTTAAGTTCATTTGGCAGAGTTGCGACGACAATCGTTTTGTGTCAGAGGACGGTAGCCTGATACTTGTTTCTGACAGTTTGTTTGATCAACCTCACACATCGCCTCCCCCTCTCACCGGTCGTGGTGTATCAGATTCATGTGTTGCTCAAGTTGGTGGTACCAGAGCGTTGAACTTTTACTCCGGAGCTATTGGCATTGATTGTCTGCCACTTTATCCTGACCGAGGAGATATCAATCGAAATGGGATATCGTATGAAATTGCTGACTTTGTGATCTTTCAAAACTATTTCATTGTAGGTTTTGATGCGTTTGGTGAATATCGAGATTGGGTAGTTGCTGCCACCGAAATAGACGGTAACGAAATACCTTTAGAACTCAGTGACCTGGCTTATCTTCACAATGTAGTAGTTGGAGATACACTGCCTCTTCCAAAACTAACGGCAAACGATACTGCTATTCTAACACAAGACTTATTAGCACAGACTCTTTCTCTTGAATATGAACCCGGTCTTGCCGCGTTGTTTGTAAAGTTTGTCGGTGACATTACTCCAACACATCTATTCGACACTAGTAACCAAATCTATTTGACTCACTATTATGACGGTACATACACTCGAGTTCTTATTATGCAGTCGTTTATTAGTCTAACGCCTTTCGTTCTGTCTTCGGGGCCGTTGTTCTCTTATACCGGTACAGGTAATATTGTAGAGTATGATCTAACCGAATGGAAAACCGGTCGGCCACCATCAATATTAGTCAACACCAATGGAAGTTGCTGTGTTGGTAAGACCGGTAATATTAACCGTGATATGAACGACTTGGTTGATATTAGTGATTTAACATTTCTTATCAACTATTTGTTTATAGGTAAGTTTCCTCTGAGTTGTCCAAACGAGGCGAATGTTGATGGTGCGGGAACTGTCGATATTGAAGACTTGACCAGATTTATTGATTATATGTTTAAAAGCTTCACGCCGCTGTCAGATTGCCCGTAATTTAATGAGTCTTAGTCGCGTTTTGTAACGTAAGTCAGACTCCCTTGCTTTGCACCCTGTACGTAGAAGGGCATTTTTGGTTAGCTTGTCGGTTGTTTCGATTCTATAATAGTAGTGTCCTTCTATGATTTTAGTTGACTTATCGTGGTCTTATTGGTATAATCTATTGTTACGTAAACGATGCTTTGATTACTTCGATTAGACAGGGATTGTTTCTTGGTTCAACCGCTATTGCGTTAAACATAATTAACTATCGTCAAATTCCAGGAGTGTATTATGTGCAATTTGCATCCTCACACGGTTACCTGTTCTCTCGCCACGCAGGCGACAAGCATTGGTAACGCAATCTCTAAATCGAAATTATATAGAGCACGTCTTCTGGGGCTGTTAGTATTTATGCTTGTCGTTGGGTTTGCCACGACTTCATTCGCCAACAGATCGGTCAGAATTAGCACGGATCGGGAACTTCTTATCGGTCAGGAACATGAAGTCCAGTTGATTTATGTGAATCCTGATCCTGACCAATCGGTGATAGAGTATAACCTGCTCATTAGTTTTTCGACCGAGCTGATTAGCTTAATCGAAGTTATTCCTACCCCTTTGAATGCAGAATGTGGTTGGGAGTATTTTAATATTAGTCAGCCGGTTGATAGTATGATACGAATTTCAGCCCGGGCTGAGTCGGGGAGTGGGAATTGTCTGAACGCAGATTCGATTGTTCTTGCGACTATCATGTTTCAGGTAGCTGAAGATAGCGCGGCGGCCTGTCAGGGCGGCAAGCTTGGCTTTATCTGGCAAAACTGCTGGGACAATTTGTTCGCATTAGAGGATAGTAGTGCTGTTCTTGCCGTTGATTCGGTAAACCCATATTATAACGTCTGGCCTCCCTATGAAATGCAACCAGGTACGACCGATTCATGTGTTACCAATGTTGGCGGAGTCAGAGCGGTTAACTTTTTTGAGAGGCACGTCGGTACTGAATGTTTCTACTATTGGGGACCGAAAGGTGACCTGAATCATAACGAGCTTCAGTATGAAATTGCTGATTATGTCATGCTGAGAGACTATCTTGTTGATGGTCCTGTCGTGTTTGGTGATGACTGGGAATATGCCCTGACTGCTGGTGACATCAACGCCGATGGCATTCCTTTGCGTGTGAAAGATCTCATCTGGATGCAAAAGGTAGTAATTGGGGATACGCTTAGCCTACCACGTGGAGTGGTGGCTACAGATACAGTCAGGCTGATTCAGGATTTGTCCGCACAAACGATCAGTCTTGATTATGAGCCGGGACTTGCTGCACTGCATATTAAGTTTGTCGGTGAAATAACACCTGTGCCTCTCTATGATACAACTGAAGGAAATATTATAAGATACGGATTTGATGGTACATTTACACGCGTGTTAGTTAAGCACCCATTATTTGATTGGGATCTGCTTGAAGTCCCGTCGGGTCCTCTGTTCTCTTATACAGGTACGGGGAATCTCGTGGCGTATGAATTGACCGATTGGACTACTGCAACATTGCCATCATTATTGATTAACTCCGGGGGGAGTTGTTGTATTGGCACGATCGGGAATGTTAATTGTGATCTGGATGACATGGCTGACATTGGTGATTTGACGAGTCTTATCGAGTATCTCTTTATTACTTATGCCCCCTTATGCTGTACTGATGAATCGAATATTGACGGTGTAGGAACTGTTGATATTGAAGACCTAACTAGATTTATTGATTATCTGTTTCTAAGCCAGACACCATTGAGCGAGTGTAATTGAGTCGCTTGAAGCGTTCGCTATAAAGTTGTGTCAGGTCATGCTCGGAGCTTGCACCGGGTGTGACCTGACACTATCTTTTATTCTATGAGTTTCCATATCAGAAAAGCAAACGAGACCGACAAACCAACTCTGTTGGAAATCGTTCGTTCATGGGGTGCAGATTTTATTGTTAGTCGGGGTCGCAAAGTCTATCCGTCCGAGATTGATGCTTTCCTCGCTCTGACAGAAAGTGACAAACTTGTTGGGTTGGTGACGTATGAGATTACCGGCGACCAATGCGAGATTGTCACGCTTGATGCGTTCGAGAAATATAGTGGCATAGGCACATCGCTTATAGATCATGTGATCGAAACGATTCGTCCACTTGGGGTACAACGATTGTGGCTCATAGCTACAAATGATAATATCGACGCAATCAGATTCTACCAGAAACGCCAGTTCCGCCTATCCAAAGTACACAAAGATGCAGTTGTGGAGTCACGTAAGATAAAGCCGTCGATTCCCGAGATTGGCATGTACGGCATCCCGTTACGCGACGAAATCGAATTTGAAAGATTGCTCTGAATTCCCCTCCCCACAAAAACGATTGATTACTGACCAAAATTGGCGTATTTAAAGTATGAAGATGCTAACTACTCCAACTCATATATCTCTGCGATGAAATACTCAAATTTCGTACATCTGCACACCCACTCGCAGTATTC
>JAUVAR010000256.1 GCA_030591625.1 Candidatus Zixiibacteriota bacterium | reverse complement strand
TCGTGCACTACTCCATGAGGTGACGATCCGGCTCGCAAGAGAAGAGGTCTTGCGGTCCGCACGCGGGGACGAGGAGGTCATCCATGCAATAAAGATGCTTGATGACTTAAGTCCGACCTTGAATCTGCTTTCGGAGCATCTCTTCGAGTGGTATTCCATGTACGAGGATAAAGTCTGCTCCGCCAAGTTCATTTTTACCTTCAATAGCTATTCCATCTTCAAGCAATCCGCATTTGATCCCCATTGCGGAAAGATTCTCAGCTATCGCCTGAAGCCGGTCGGATTCTTTAACACGAAGTTCTCTCGCATCACGAATCAAAGTTGTCCCTTCACCTTTGGAGGCGATCACTGCAACAATAGGAATTTCATCGATTAGCCTGACTGTCGTTTCACCAGATATTTTTCTCGCTTTGATCCGATCACCAGTAACAGTTACAGTTCCACGAAGTTCACCCGAGAGTGTGACTTTATCGGTTATCGAAACTTTGCAACCGATTACTTTTAGATAATCAAGGATGCCGGTCCTCGTGGGATTAAGTCCAAGATTTTCAATAGTGACAGTTCCACCGGTTAGTGCTGCAGCACCAAAGAAAAATGCAGCCGTTGAAATATCACCAGGAATATCAATCAGACCACCTCTGATTTTAGAACGTGCGGCAAGATTTATTTCAACTTTGAAATCTTCCGGCCTCTGAAGTTTCTTTTTTCTCGGATCGAGCGGATCATCCATCATGACAGCTTTAATGCGGCGCACCTCAAGCCCCTCACCTATTTCCTGAAGCATCAATTCTGTATGGTTTCGTGTGATTGAATCTTCTCTAATAGTCACCGAACAACCGGATGCAATGCCTGCAAGCAGGATTGATGATTTCACCTGAGCCGATGCTACCGGCATGCGGTATTCAAACGGAAGCAACTTCTTCCCTCGCACTTTGATAGGCAGGTGTCCTTCATCGGAAAACAGTTCTGCACCCATCTCAGTCAAAGGATCAACAATGCGCTGCATTGGACGTGACGAAAGAGACTCATCACCAGATAAAATGACTGTCATATCAGAACCGGCAGCCATACCAGAGAACAAACGTGCGGTTGTTCCTGAGTTACCACAGTCGATCATTAAATCACTATTGGGATCATATTTTTTCTCTGACGGAGTGAGAACTATTTCGTTATTTTTGCGATCAATTTTCACACCGGTAGTTTCTGCAGCTTTTAAAGAACTAAGACAATCTTCATTTTCCGGAAAATTACGAATCGTTATCGGTTCTTCTGCCAACACCGAAAACAACGCTGCCCGATGTGCGATTGATTTATCACCTGGTAGTTTGAGTCTGCCCGAAATAGTTCTGCCCGGTTTCAACTCTTTTTTCATGGTACATCCCTGTCCATCACAGTTGCAAGAGCACGGACCTCTTTCATTAGCTGCATCAAACCATCAGGCGTAATAGCCTGAGCACCATCAGAGAGAGCTTCCTCGGGCTTATGGTGTACTTCAATCTGAAGACCATCAGCACCAACAGCTACAGAAGCACGCGAAAGTGGAATCACTTTATCTTTTTTGCCAGTACCATGACTTGGATCAGAGATTATTGGCAGGTGCGACATTCTCTTAACAAAAGGAATTGCTGACAGGTCCAGAGTGTTACGTGTATGATCGGCAAATGTCCTGACTCCTCGTTCACACAGAATTACATCGCGATTTCCTTCGGCCATAATATATTCAGCAGCCATCAGGAATTCTTCAAGCGTAGCAGACATCCCACGCTTGAGAAGAATTGGCTTGCCAACACGACCAGCTTTGCGCAACAACGAATAGTTCTGCATGTTACGTGCACCAATCTGAACGATATCCGTATATTGTGCAACGAGTCCAATTGTATCGGTGTCAACAGCTTCAGTGACTATCTTAAGACCAAACTTATCTCGCGCCTGTGCGAGAATTTTAAGCCCATCCTCTCCGAGTCCCTGAAAGCTATAAGGTGAAGTTCTCGGTTTGAAAGCTCCACCCCTTAAAATCTTACATCCAGCTTTTGCTACATGTTCTGCGATTATCATAGTTTGTTCTAAACTCTCCACAGAACATGGTCCAGCCATAATAACAAATTCTCTACCACCAACCTTAACTCCGTCAACATCAATAACAGAATTTTCGGGGAAAAACTCACGACTTACCAACTTGTATGGTTTGGTAACATGAATGATATCACCCACGCCTTCCATAGTGAGAATTCTATTTGAATCGAGTCGGGCTTTATTTCCAGTTACACCGATAGCTGTACGTTGTGCACCAGGCATTGAGTGTGCCGTCAATCCCAGTCGTTCAATTTCATCGCATACCCGCTTTACCATTTCGGGGGATGCGGTCGAATCCATTACAATGAGCATTTATAACTCCTGGCAGCCGTCTTGAAGATTTCCTCAAGCGACTCCCTGTTCTTAACCATTTTCTTCACAGTCTTAATATTATCAGCATAAGTATCTAATGCTTTTATTATCTCAGACCTGTTCTCTTCTATTATTTCTGACCAAACTGAATACGGAGAGCCGGACAATCTTAACATCGAACGTAACCCCGGACCAGCTAAGCTAATCCATTTCGGGTCAATCTGTGCTCCCAAAATTGACGAAAGCAACTGAGGCAGATGTGATATCTCTGAAACAAGTTCATCATGCATTTCGTTCGGAATCATTACAGGAATGCCGCCACATTTCTTCAAAAGCCAATCTATACGTAACTTATTGATACGTGTTAATTTGACATCAGAATCAAGATACCACGCAAAATCTTTGAACAATCCAGCATCGGCACTTTTAAATCCTTTGCGTTCTCGACCAGCCATCGGATGGGTGCCAAGGAACTGAGTTCCTTCAGAGAATTTCAACTTCGATGCGGTAGCTGCAGTTGGACATTTTACCGCTCCGGTATCAATTATAAGCGTGTTGGTCATATCTTTAAGTTTGGAAATCTTCGTGAGCAATGATCTGATACCGGTATGAGTTGCAGCAAGAATAATAATATCTGCCCCATCAACTGCCTCGCTGAGCGAATTGTTCACTTTGACATTAAAACGACGGTCTCGTTTTAGTTTTGCAAGCACCGCAGGACGGTCGTACGCATGAACTTCGTAGCTATGCTTTCCCTTGAGCAAGTCCAACGCTATTGAACCACCAATCAAACCAAAACCACATATCGTAATTTTCTTTATCTTGGGAGATCGTGACATCGTTACATCTCCTCCGGTGCCGAGATCCCAAGCAACGAGAGGCCATCTTTGAGAACTGTCTGAACCGATACAACTAATGCGATTCTTGCTTTTGAAAGTTCGACATCATCAGAAACGATTCTAACAATTTTGCCTTCATCATCACGACGTTGATAAACCGAATTGAAAGCCGATGAAAGTCTTAGTAAATATTGTATTATTATATACGGTTCATAAACACGCCCGGCATCGGCAACAGCTTCTCCATAGTCAGCCAATATTTCAACAACGCGTGCTTCTTCATCGCTCGATATCAACTTAACATCTATGTCAGCACTAATATCATTGCCTTGACTTTCATACTTGCGAATCAACGAACATAGCCTCGCATGTGTGTACTGCAAGTACGGTCCTGTCTCACCATCGAAATTGAGCACATCATCCCAAACGAAACTGACATCTTTAATTCTGCGCACAGAGAGTTGCGAGAAAAGTACAGCACCGATACCAATATCACTTGCTGTTTTTTTGATCTCTTTAAGGTCAGGATTCTTTTCCTTAATAATCGACTCAACCATTTCAATCGCACGGTTGAATACATCTTCAAGATAAATTATATTCCCACTACGGGTTGACATAACTTTCTGACCAAACCTGACCCATCCAAATTCGATATGCTTGATCCGATCAACCATTCTATCATTAGCCGGAACATCCTCAGCATCTTCCAACATCCCAAGCACTTTGAGCATCTGCTTGAAATGATCCGACTGCGACGCTCCAACGACATAAAGTGATTGATCAAACTTGTATTCATTCCACCGATAAACTGCCCCGGCCAGGTCACGTGTTATATACAATGTTGCACCATCT
>JAUVAR010000089.1 GCA_030591625.1 Candidatus Zixiibacteriota bacterium | reverse complement strand
CCAAAGTGAATGAAGCAGATGCCGATGATTATATTTTTGGTTTCACTTGTATCAATGATGTTACTGCTCGTGATTTGCAGAAGCCTGATGGTCAATGGTCACGTGCGAAAGGGTTTGATACCTTTTGTCCGGTTGGACCGACAATTGTTACTGAACTGAATTATCAGGATCTGTTGGTTGAGGGGATACTAAATGATGAAGTAAAACAATCGGGGCGTACTTCTCAGATGATATTCAAAATCCGATTCCTTATTAGCTATATATCGTCAATTATGACACTCGAACCGGGTGACCTGATCTCTACCGGCACACCGGCAGGTATAGCACCAATGAAATCCGGTGACAAAATAGAAGTGAGGGTAGAAGGTATTGGAACACTTGCGAACTATATCGCTTAGTTTTTTGATCTTCATTCTGTGTGTAAGTTCATCCTTCGCACTCGATAAGATTGAAATTGAAGCAACCCTTGATTCAGACTCACAGGTTATCTCCGGGTTTGTAATTATCGATTTCGAACCTAAGCCTGTTGATTTGAGTGCATTGAATTTTAGATTGATGCCTTATCATTACAATGATGAAGATGATACAACAATCAATTCAAGCATTGAAATTGATTCAATATATCTCAATAATGAAACAGCTTTGGTTGATTATAACATTGACGAGACTAATCTTAATGTAAAACTGAATGATGTTATAAATTCTGGTGACAGCTTCCGAGTGCAGATTTATTTCCGAACGATCATTCCAGAAGTAATGGGTCGTTTTGGTTTGTGGGAAAACCAGTATTCGCTTGAGAGTTGGTTCCCGATTCCCGCACCCTGGCGGAATAATGATTGGCTTATACATAGTTATGCTCAAATGAGTGAACCTGTGTCAGACTTCTTTAAGATAAGTGCAACGACCTCATTTCCTGACTCGATGATACTGATGAGTCCGGGAATAGTTAGCAACGAGAGTACCGGCGGTATCACAACCACCCAATTGTCTGCAGGCAAAACTCTTGACCTTTCGTTTGTAATTGCATCAGGATTTCAACTACATGAAACAACTTGTGATGATATCAATATTGGAGTGTACTATCGTGATGTGCATCAATTCGCAGTTGATGTAACTGAGCAGGTAGCCTGCGATGTTTTACGATTGATGGAGCGGGAAGTTGGAAAGTATCCGTTTGAACAATTGGTTGTTGTGATTGGTGGATTGAATGTTGGCGGACAGCTTGAACATCCAAGAATGGTCTGGACATGGCCACCGGAGAGATGGCTCTTCACTCGTAATTATGAATCAGCTCTTACTCACGAAGTTATTCACCAATGGTTTTTTGGGATTGTCGCAACCGATCAAGTTTTGGATCCCTGGATGGATGAATCAATAACTGAATATTTCACAACAAAGTTAAACCATGAGCTTGCTGATGGTCGTGGAGATATTGCCAACGTGTTTGGTCTCACTGCGGACTACATTAGCAGCAGTAGGCAATTAGGCTTTTCAACGTTTGATCTTTATCCGATAACTGAGGGAACCGGAATATACACTTCCCGACAATATGGTACAGTTGTTTACAAAAAAGGGTCATTGATAATAGGTACAATTTGCGGAATTATGGGAGATTCTGCATCTTCATTGTTCTGGCATGAATACTATGAGAGATTTAAATTCACACACCCAGTCGAACAAGATTTTATACAGCTTGCAGATCAGTATATGCCCCGGAGCGAATTGATTGATCTGTCGCATCTTCTTAATTTGATGAATACAATTGATTATTCTATTACTGATCTTTCAATGGGATTTATTGAAACAATTGATTCTGCTTCTGATGATAAGACGAGAGACGAAATTATTTTCAAAATTAATATTGATTATCGAATAAAAAACTCGCTCGGATATCCGGTTCTTTTGCGAGCAGAATTTGATGATGGTTCATTTATCGACACAACAATTGTTGCAACTTCGGGAGACTACACCTGGGAGTTTAATTATAAATCAAGGCCTGTTGCTGCACTGATTGATCCTGAATTTGTCTATCAGGTGGATCGCAACTGGTTGAATAACTCATACCTTGTAAATGGTAACTCAGGCAGTGGACCGCGACTATTCTCCGGAATGCTCTTTTTGATCGAATCAATCTTCAGCACTGTGTGGGGGTTATAATGGGCATTGCGATTAAAACCGGTTTGTGGTTGCTAAGACGCAACCTTACTCTCGTTTACTTTATTTACGCTACTAAGCTAATACTCGCGGCAATAGTTGTACTGCCATTATTAATTATCTCAAGCAATCAACTGGAACAATCAAAATTTGCAACAATTCTAATGAGTGAATGGTCGATGAATGTTGTCAGTGAACTAATCATGGCCCGTCAGAATGTATTCTCAATTTTGCTTATTTCGATTTTAATCATGACAGTGGTTGCAATTGCTTTCCGTCAGTTTGTAGCCGGGGGGATATACTCAGGCTTTGCAAATAAGCTGATATTCAGCGCACCTCAATTTTTCAGTGACTCGGCCAAACATTTTGCTGAGAATATTCGCATTACTATGCTCATGGGTGTTATTTACGCAGTGCTTTTTATTATTGCACTAATTGCTGGTATATTTGTTCCAGATGGACCATTCCGTCAGTTTGGTCAATGGTCTCTGGCTTCTGAGATGATACGCGGTGCGCTTATGTATTTCTTTTTGATCCCCGGATCAATATTCTCTGATATCATGAGATATAGGGCGGTAGCAGACCCGGAAACATCAACCGGTGTCAGGTTTCGACAATCATTGGATATCTTCAAGGCTAATTTTGTAAAACTATTGTCGGTTTACTATGTATGGTTCTTGCCATTTATTCTGTTTTGGTTGTTGATTGAATGGTTGGCACTTTCTGTCACTCAATCAAGTGGCTCAACTTTTGGAGTCGTGATCGAATTTATGCTCTTCCAAAGTTGTTCCTTTGGACGTACCGTACAGTCACTCGGCGCAATTGCCAGTATAAGTGTTATGACACGAAAAGATGGAGTTGAAATAGAAAAGCAATGACCGAACGAATATACTTTAAAGATGCATCCTGTCTTGAGTTTGAAGCTACAATAACAAGTTCGGGACAGGTGGATGACCAATATTTTGTAACACTTGACAAGAGTGCGTTCTATCCGACCTCGGGGGGACAGTCACATGATACTGGTTATATTTCTGAACTGACAGTTACAGATGTAATTGAAGATGGCAGTAAAGTTAAGCATCTTGGCCCCAAACCGTTCGGATCAGAAGGTGACAAAGTTCATTGTGTTATAGATTCTGATCGTCGTATGATGAACCGGCAGATGCACACAGCTCAGCATTTGTTAAGCTCGGTTTTTGATCGACTAATTGACGGCCTGACTGTTTCGGTGCATCTTGGTGAAGAGTACGGAGCTGTAGAAATTAAAAAGTCCCCTGTTTCTGATGACACTTTGAAGAAGGTCGAGGATGAAGTTAATAAGTTGATACGCGATGCGATTAAGATTGAAGTGCTTTTCGTGCATTCATCCAAACTCAAAGAAGCTGGAGTCAATCTTCGCAAACCACCCTCACGGGAGGGAGAACTTCGCATAATTAAAATTGGTGATATTGAACAGTCTGCCTGTGGTGGCACACATTGCGATAACAGTTCATCGGTTGGCTTTGTTAAAATCATTGGAACAGAGAAACTAAGAGGGAACACCCTTGTTAAGTTTTTGTCAGGTTCGCAATTATTAAAAGACTATAACCAACGATTTAAGGTAACCGAACAAATGGCTCGCGATATGACCTGTGCGGTGGTTGATCTGCCAGAAAAAATCAGCAAGCTTGATAATCTGCAAAAAGATATGCGTCGCCAGATAACTGCCTTGCAACGTCAATTATTACCATTAAAGATCGAAGAAATTGCAAAATTGGTAGTTGGAAAATCAGGCATCTCAATTGTATCGGAACAGATTGAAGATATTGACCCGTCGGTTGCGAATAACTTAGCATCTTCTGTGGCCGAAAAGATTTCTGGTGTTGCCATGGTCTTAATTGAGTCAAGGTTGATTATTGCATCATCTCTTAAAAATGTAAGTGCCAAACAGATCGTTGCATCGATTGTTGAGCAAACTGGAATGCGTGGTGGGGGATCAGACAAGATTGCACAGATCGGTAATGTCTCACCGGAGATTTTTGACAAAGCAAAAACTATACTATTGGACAGCCTCCCCAATGGCTAAAGTATTTCGCCGTTTCATTCTCTTTTTAATAGTTCTCTTCTTGAGTAGTTCAGGAACTCAGGCAGGTTCATTCGGTGCGATCGCACTTGATTACGCTGACAATATCGAGGTCGTGCCATCTCAAGGCAGACAAACTTGGTATGTCAATGGTTCGGTTGTTTTTAGAACTGAAACTGGAATGATATACTGTGACTCGGCGGTATGGATTAAAGATCTGTCTGTTCGGCTTAATGGTTCGGTTATTATTGATGATGAAGAATATCATCTTGTTGCTGACTCACTTTTTTATGATCTGGTGCAGGAAAGTTCAATTGCTATGGGTGAGTATGTTGAGCTCTATTCAATTAGTGATTCGATTATGGCTGTTGGTACTTATGCATTAATGGATCAGGGTACGGACTACCTCTACATGAATAATCGCCCCACCCTCTATCTGCGTTATCCTGATAGTGCCAATATGATAGAAATTATCTCCGACGAAATATATTTCGAAGGCGGAATCCCTCGTGCCGAAGCAAGTGGAGACGTAAAAATCAACTCGGAGGAAATAACAACACATTCCGGTTGTGCAATTATGTACACCGAAACAAATATCCTTGACCTCTTTGATGAACCTGTTGCAATTCGTGCCCGGTCAGAGCTCACCGGTCAATTTATTTCAATCACTACGAAGGATAACAATCTTGTTAGTATTGATGTTGTAGATTCTGCGAACGGTCAATTTACCGAACCTCTTGACACGTTGGGACTATCCTTTGATCGCTCGATACTTCGTGGAAATAGAATCGTATTTAGTTTTAAAGATGGAGTATTAAACGAAATTAGCTGTTGGGGGCAGGCGTATTCATGGTATTACCCATCAGATTATGGTCTTCAGGAATCGAGAGAGAATGAAGTCTCCGGTGACAGCATAAGTTTTGATGTTGTTGATGAATCACTGCAAAGGGCTACAATAATCGGTGGTGCGATGGGCCAGTTCCTTGATATGAAATTCACTATCATCGATTCAATCCCCGATACGAACAGCACCGAAGACAGTTCAATGGCACTTATGGACACTATCGCAGACAGCAGTAGATATGAAATAAGTTACCACTCACGAATTGATACAATGATCGACACCATTGATTACCAATCTGATGTTATTGTTTATGACTTTATTGATTCGTTGATAACCTTAACCAGCCAAGCAAAAGTTACATCGTCAGAAGTTGCCCTGGAAGCTCACTTAGTTAATATCGATACGCATTCAAAAGTAGTCCATGCATATTCTGCTGATCTTCAATCAGACACTTCAACCGTAGATTCAACAATGACGGGAAACCTCCAACCAAATATTATTCCGGTCAGGCTCAAGGATGGAAATGATATCCTCTATGGTGACTATCTTGAATATTCTCTGGATACCAAAAAAGGAAGAATCGAAACATCCAAATCGAAATACCAAACGGGATTCTTTTACGGTAGTACATTACATCGTGAGCAAAAGGATATATTCTATTTGGAAGATGGCAAATACACGACATGCAATGCGGCCGAACCACATTTCCATTTTCAATCGAATAATTTAAAACTAATTGAAGGTGAAAAGTTGATTGCCAAGCCGGTTGTCTTTAACATCGGGCGTATTCCTCTTTTTGCGTTGCCGTATTATGTTTTTCCATTAAAAAAAGGACGTCACTCCGGGTTTCTGCCGTTTACTTTCGGAAGCATTGAGCAGGGTGATCGCTATTTGCGGAATGTCGGGTATTATTGGGCTGCATCAGAATATTGGGATTGGCAGGGAGCTATTGATTACTTTGAGCGCGGTAGTCGAATTAACTTCTATAGCAAGGTTACCTACAATAAGCGGTATGTGTTTAATGGTTCGATAAGTGGTTCTTACGCAAAAGATGTTTCATACAGCCAAATCAATTCTATTGAGACCAGAGGTAAGCGATGGAACTTGAAAGCTTCGCACAATCATACATTCTCGCCTGATTTTAAAGTTAATGCGTCGGGGCAAATTGTATCGGATGCATCATATTACGGAGACTTTTCGTCTGATCTGACACAGCGACTCAATAGGACGATCAGATCTCAGGTTAATTTCACCAAACGTTTTGGTAAGTCATACTCCATATCTGGTAAATTCGTTCATGATGAAAACCTTGATACCAAAAAACGTACCGACCAACTACCATCGTTTTCAATTTCTCTACCATCGGTGAGGCCATTTGGAAGCGGGCGTGGAGCAGGTGGAGCACACTGGTATAATGCTTTGATTATTACCTATCGTCCTAATTATATCAATAGTTCTACGAGATCGATCATAACAACTACAACTTTTGATACAACTATTACAATACTTGATCCAATATCCGGTTTAACTGACACTACAATCGTTTCAACTGTCGATTCGACCAAAACACGAAAACATTATGGACGAGCGAATCATGCGATGACAGCCTCATTCCCGCTCAAACTTTTTACTTATATTACTATTAATCCAAGTGTCAGATATAGAGAAGAATGGTATCGAGTTTATCAAACTGATCAATCCGTAGATGCCGAAATTAAACCTGGTAACTACAGAGCATACGAATATAGCACTTCTGTTAGTCTGAGAACAAATATCTATGGTACCGTAAATCCTAATTTATTTGGCTTGATAGGATTCAGACAAACTTTGTCACCATCAATCTCATATAGATTTGCACCGGAGATAGATGTTCATCCTGAAGTTCGAACATTTGTTGGAGGATCAGCAGGAAACACCCAAAAGAGTCAGACAATTTCATTTTCATTAAGACAACTCTATCAGGCAAAAATCAAATCGGGTGAAAAAGATAAGAAACTGAACTTATTGTCAATCAATACAGGCTTTAATTACAATCTGGAATCCGATGTGAGACCGCTCTCCAATATGACGACTTCCATAAATTCTACCCTGTTGCCCAAAATTAAATTTTATGGGTCGATGACACATTCCTTCTATTTGCCTGGTACGGAACATCTTAATTTCTGGTCACCCTATCTACTTAATTTCAATTTGAATGCATCTCTAACTCTGGCCGGGTCTAGATTCTATTTTGATGATGTTATTTCGAATTCAATGCCTGGAGCTACCGATACTTCATCTGTTTTACAGGGAAGCCCCAATCCACCAACGGCAAGTATGCGAGGTGGAGCTAGCAAAGGCTGGTCGCTTAGCATGAATTATAGTCACTCATCGAGTGGAAGAGGTGTGAATAAATTCAAGAGGAGTTTTATACGGCTTTCTCTGAGGTTTAATCTGACCACTAATATGGCTGTCTCATATTCTCAATATTATGATATAACATCTGGTATGACTATAAATAACCAAATAAATTTAGTTAGAAAATTACATTGTTGGACGGGCAATTTATTCTGGGTTCCGATTGGCTCAAATCATGGCTGGGGCTTCAAATTGTTCGTTAACGCTATGCCGCAGATAAAGATAGACCAGTCAGCCAACCAGTTTGGCTCATCGATGCTGTCTGATTATCGCTAATCAAATAGCGAAACAGCCTGATATTAAAGGCTTTTTGCCAATTTATTGTCTTATTTTTAGTTGACACTTGTCTAAAAAACACGTTTTTCACTTTCAGAAGATAAAAACACTAACCTCAAGTATGAAGGAACATGATATGACTAAAGATGACATGGTTGTAATGATGGCAGAGAAATCAGGAATTTCCAAACGTCAAGCTGGAGACGCTCTTCAGGCATTTATGGATGGAGTCGGTACTCAGCTTTCTGATGGAAACAAAGTATCATTCTCTGGCTTTGGTACATTTTCTGTATCAGCTCGTAAAGCTCGCCAGGGTCGTAATCCACAGACTGGTGCTACAATCAGCATTCCAGCAACAACTGTCCCAGTATTCAAAGCTGGTAAAAACCTCAAGGAAAAAGTACGCAAGTAGTTTTCCTCTGATCCGATTTGGGAAGGTAGGGGATTCTCTGCCTTCCTTTTTTTATTCGATCTTAATGGATTTACAAAAAGGCTCTCAATAAGATAATATGGCCAGAAAACGCTCCAAAAAGTCTTCCCGCTCAGGCCGGAAAGTTATAGGAATCTTACTATTTGCAGTAGCTTTGTTGCTACTTGTTTCATTAGTGACTCACTCACCGACCGATGATGCCCGTCTGCGCGGAGAGATCGACGGCGATATGAACCCATTTGAGATAGATTATCGCAACCAGGCCGGATTGGCCGGCGGTTATCTTTCTTGGTTTCTTAGCTTTTTCTTTGGATGGCTTGGTTTCTTTATACCTATTGGACTCTTGTTTGTATCTCTGCATCTGTTTTCGTCAGAATTGACACGCAGTATCAGACTCAATTCTCTAATTATTTTTGTACTCTCACTATTGGGTACAATGATATTTGACATCCATCTGCTCGCCAAAAGATCTGTTAGTCTCGATGTGGAGCCGGGGGGAGGCTGGATCGCCGAACAATTGACTACAGGCTCTCTAAAACTGTTTGGAGAAACCGGCTCATACTTAATGCTTATTGGTATTGGACTCGCATTGATAATTGCCTTCACCCGCATCACTCTCACCTTGCCGGGTAATTTGAATCTGCCAAGTTTGAAAATCTCATTTGCATTTATGAAACCGATTGTGGGTTTTCTGACAGGCTGGCTTAAGGCGAAAGATGAAACAGATACTGACGACGACACAAGTTTTGCATCTGATGAGTATGATCCTGAAAATAATGATGGAACTTGCCCTCTGCTGCGATATCCGCCTCTGCTCGGCTGATACCATATTCGCCCTTCCTGAAGCCAGGCTCGCCATTATCACCGATGTGGGCGGATTGCAGCGACTCCCTAAAGTGGTGGGACGAGGCCATGCCCGGGAGATCGCATTCCGCGGACACAGATTCGATGCCCAACGGGCCCAGGCCATTAACCTGGTAAATGATGTTTAT
>JAUVAR010000300.1 GCA_030591625.1 Candidatus Zixiibacteriota bacterium | reverse complement strand
TGCCGAAATTCTACGAGTATGAATTTGTTATCGATGACTTGGTTTCGACGCTCTCTTATTTTGTCGCGGTGACGGCGTTCGATTTTGGATTTGCGAAGGGTGGGATGCCCTCGAAAGAATCAGATATTATCGGCAACCAACATGAATCGTACGCACAAACATCGGCTGACTCAGTTGAAACGAATAATCTTGATGCGTATGTGTATCCAAATCCGTGGCGGATGGATGCCGACTATCGCGGACGTGGACTCGAAAACCGTGACCAGACAGAAATTGTCAGTCGTTCCAAACGAATCCACTTCGCAAACCTACCGCATAAATGTAGAATTTCAATCTTTTCGCTCGACGGTGATCTCGTTCGTGAGATCGATCATGACAAACTTCCGACCGATTCAGACTCGATGCATGACAGTTGGGATTTGATCACTCGCAATACGATGTTATGTGTATCGGGACTTTACTACTTCGTAATCGAATCCGACAACCGTACCCAAATCGGGAAGTTCGCGATTATTATGTAGCCAGCGATGCTGGTTCATCGTGTCAGGTCACACCCTCGGTGGGACCGAGTGCAAGACCTGACACAACATTCAAAGTATTATGTAGCATGCGGCAGACGAGGGCTTTTCTGTCATCTTACACTTACCTATACAGTATGTGGAACCACTGTTTCTTTATCTCCATTTGTAGCCGGGGAGTACAGCTGTAGCAGATAGGTATTAATCATACTTGGCTTATTTGTGAGATAAGGATATACTATCCGCAATGAAGCTAACAATCACAAAGAGACAATCCCCGTGCGTATAGTTGTTGTCGGTGGTGGCCCGGCGGGCATATTCGCAGCGATCAGGGCAGCCGAAACTGGACGTCACAACCAGGTGACAGTACTTGAGGCGACCAATGAGCTACTCGGCAAAGTACGTATCTCCGGCGGTGGGCGATGTAACGTCACGCACAACTGTTTTGATCCAGTCGAATTGGTAAAAAACTATCCACGTGGTCACAAGGAACTGAGAGGACCGTTTTCTCGTTTCCAACCACGCGACACGGTCGGGTTCTTTGCGCGTCACGGGGTGAAACTAAAATCAGAACCGGACGGGCGTATGTTCCCGGTGACAGATTCATCAGAAACTATAATCGACTGTCTGCTCTCGGTCGCAAAATCTCTCGGCGTCGAACTAAGACTCGGAGAGAGAATGAAGAGTATTAGTGTAAAACCGAATAGTAACTCTTCCCGGTTCATTGTAGGTTTGCACAACGACAAGTCAATCATGGCTGATCGGGTCATGATCGCCTGTGGGAGCAGTTCGCAGGGATATCGTTTGGCCGAATCGCTCGGGCATACGATAGTGCCATGTGTGCCTTCGCTCTTTACTTTCAAAGTTAAGGATGAGCGACTGATAGAATTGTCCGGCATCAGTTTTGAAAGTGTGAAATTACAATTGGATACCGGGGGGAAGAAGAAGTTGTCGCAGACCGGACCATTGTTGATAACACATTGGGGACTGAGCGGTCCGGCGGTACTCAAGCTCTCGGCTTGGGGGGCGCGGTTGTTAAACGAGTGTCGCTATAAGGCGAAATTAAATGTGAATTTTCTTCCCGCACATGATACGGAATCTGTTTACAACGAACTCCTGTTATATAAAAAAGGACATGCCAGAAAGCGCATTGTATCACAGTCGCTTTTTGATATTCCCAAACGGTATTGGATGCGGGCAACGGCGACCGCCGGTATTGTTGACACGCTCATGTGGGCCGATATTTCAAAAGTAACCCTGACAGCACTGGCGCAACAGTTGACGGCTGCAACCTTTCTGGTTAGCGGGAAAGGTATATTCAAGGATGAGTTTGTGACCGCGGGGGGAGTAAACCTGAAGGAGATCGATTTCAGAACGATGCAGAGCCGTATCTGTCCGGGCTTGTATTTTGGTGGCGAGATTTTGGATATCGATGGAATCACTGGCGGGTTCAACTTTCAGTCGGCTTGGACGACTGGCTCGATAGCGGGCGAGAGTATGGGGCGGACAGCAGGCGAGAGTTGATTCGAGCAGTCCCGTTCGCAATATTTCGTACCACCATGTTTGTATATATTTTTCGTTCATTTGGATGATGCTGAAGGATATCGTAGTTAAGAACAAGCCCACCCGTCCTGAAACTAATTTGCGGCAGACGAGGGTGTCTGCCGCCCACTAATTGTTATTATTCTGATACGAGATCCGGGAATCTCGTTTTTGCATAAGTGGAATGACAATTGAAACAGCCTTGAGTCATTTCAGAGTAAAAGCTGGTCGCTGTTTTGAAATCTTTTTTGTCCAATGCTTTGACCAATTCATTCGCTGCACTATGGAATTTTCTATTCAATTCTACATAACCTTTGGGTAATAATTTCATGATCTTCTTAAATTCTTTTGAGTCAGCTTTATGTCTAAAATTCGTATCTCTTATTTCTATAGCAATATGGACCGAATGAATGACATCTCCTTGCATCATAAATTCTAATAGATCACCCATTAATCTTGTGATTGTTACCATTTCATCTTGCAAGACTTTCTTGACATCTTCAGGAAGTTGTAATTGATCGGGATTGATACGAGTCGAGTCAAGAGTCTGATTAGACTGTGCTGTGACAGATAGGCTGAATAGCAAAACTATAGCCAATATGATTATGATCTTTCTGAGGATCATGATATTTCCTTTCTAATAGTTTTTATCGATCTCATTTATTTAGATTCACTTTTAAAACAATAACGAAAATAATGATTATGCAATGTCTATTTCACCAAATCTACTTTGAATAACATTGGGGGCCAAATTAGTTAAAGAATTGTTTTATCTCATGTTCTATTCAATCATCAATATTTAGTTATACATTATTAAGCACCATGCTCAGTCATTCACATTGCTCTTTTAATTATTTGCTAGTTTGATTTGAATTCTTGGCCCACTAATTAAGTATAATCCATACCATGAGAATATGTTCGTGAATACAAGTATAAGTGAAACCCCAGTTCTCCGCTGTCCTCACACGGATAGAACACGCCATCAATAGCGATCTAAATCTTGTAACTGATTGATATAAATTAAAAAAGCTCCCCCGGCTGGACGTAAATAGAACCTTTAGGGCATACATTGAATTCTTTGTCAAGGCTGCCTGATCACACCTTGCCATAGTCTTGTAGCTTTGGAGAGCAATTTAGACTGAGAATCTGTGGACCCGTTCAACTTTTTACTGACCGCTCAATCCAGATGCAGGGACTCATCTCTTTAGTGCAAAGAACTTGTTCACTAATCCAAACAGGCGCATTACTGGTCGGGATTCAGCAGTAGAATTGCTCATCTGGTGCTCCTGTTTGTCTTGACACTCTGATAAGTATGTATATATTTCTCCTTGTGAAAATGGTAACAAAGTTGGCGGGGAGGTTGGTCAATCGAGATTCAACCGGTTGAGTTTTTGACAATCTTTCTCGTTCTGCAG
>JAUVAR010000332.1 GCA_030591625.1 Candidatus Zixiibacteriota bacterium | reverse complement strand
TTTGGCAACATTGCAAAAACTGATGGAGTATAACCTCGTGTGGCAGGAGGTTCACCAACTGCAAGACCAACTTCACGTTGAGCCATTGCAATACGTGTAACCGAATCCATAAGGAGCATGACATCTTTACCTTCGTCACGGAAATATTCTGCAATCGCAGTAGCGACCATGGCACCCTTGATTCTAACTAAAGATGGCTGATCCGAACTTACCGCAATTACAACCGAGCGTTTTAATCCTTCGGGTCCAAGATCACGTTCAATAAATTCTTTTACTTCACGCCCTCTCTCACCAAGCAGAGCTATGACATTTATATCAGCCGATGACCCTCTTGCAATCATACCAAGAAGCACAGACTTACCTACACCTGAACCGGCGAAGATACCCATTCGTTGACCCTTGCCAAGTGCAGATGGAATATCAATTGCTTTTATACCTGTGCGTACGGTTTCTTTAATTCTTTTACGCTGAAGTACCGGAATTGGATGTGAGGTAATCCCACGTGTTGTACCTGTAGCTATCGGACCTTTGCCGTCAATAGGTTGTCCTAAACCACCAAGGACTCGTCCAACAAGGTGTGGACCTACAGCAATACGAAGTTGCTCCGAGGTTGATGTTACAATCGCACCCGGTGTTATTCCTGCGGTTGAACCAAGTGGCATTAGTAAAATTCTGTTATCTCTGAAGCCTACAACTTCGGCCTTGATCCGTTCACCCGTATCATGATTTTCAATATGGCATAACCGGCCAATCGATACCGATGGCCCGGCAGACTCGATCACCAAACCGATAATCTGTGTTACTCGGCCAAAATGCTTTACCGTAGATGCTCTTTCGACCCGGTCAATGTACATATCGTAGGGAATGTAACTCACGAATCATCCTCGGTTGAGAATAGAGCTTCTTCTATTACTTCAAATTGAGATTCCAGTCGTGCATCAATATCACCAGTTGGCGTTTCAATGAAACAGCCACCAAATCTGACTCTTGGATCAGCTTCGAATTTTATTTCTTTGATAGAAGTGGAGCCGACCAGAAACCGATCAATCTGTTGTTCAATGACTGGCAGGAAATCAGGTGCAACTCGAACTTTTAACGCTGATCTGTCAACTAATTGATCTATTACCCGACTGATCATATTAAGTGTGACTTCTGGATCTAATGAAACAGCGTCACAGGTAACTTTGCTTGCTACCTTGAGTACCAATTGAAGAACATTTTGTTTAGACTCTAAGAGTAGCTTCTCTCTTTGAGTGAAAGCATCTCTAATCGCCCCTTCGAATTTTTTCAACGTATCTCGTGCATCGACTTGACCATCTCTCAAACCTGCCTGATATCCTTCATCATAACCAGTTTTGGCAGATGCCACTCTTTCCTCTTCAATGAAATTATGAACATTGTTGATTTCCTGTATCGGAATCATTTTTGATCCATCGGGCATTGTCACAAATGAAACAAACGGATAGAATTTACGAAGTCTTTGTTCGGCATTCTGTTCAGCCATTGTATCCTGATGTCGTTCACCGATAAATACTGTAGGTGCTTCCATGGTCGCTCGTATGATATTAGACAATGATATCCTCCTTGCCACCACGACCTGCAATAATAACCTGGCCTTCTTCTTCGAGACGACGAATCGCTTCAACGATTCTGCTCTGAGCCGCTTCCACATCCGAAAGACGTGTCGGTCCCATGAATTCCATCTCTTCCTTGATCATAATAGCAACACGCTCGGAGACATTGGCAAATATCTTGTTCTTAACTTCATCGGAGGCAGCTTTGAGTGCAACCGAGAGGTCTTTTGTTTCTACTTCTTTGAGCAAACGTTGGATTGAGCGGTCATCTAAAAGAATAATATCATCAAATACAAACATCATGTTCTTGACTTCGGCAGCTAAATCCGGATCATCCGCTTCAAGCGACTGAAGGATATTTTTTTCTGCAGTTGTATCAACCAGATTAAGAATTTCAGCAATAGTTTTAGCACCACCGGAGACAGACAAGTCACGTGTTGACGAAGCACCAAAGTGAGACTCAAGGGTACTTTCTATTTCTTTTAAAATTTCCGGTGAGATTTTTTCCATAGTTGCAATGCGCAAAGAAACTTCTGCCTGCAACTCTGGTGAAAGTTCGGATAGTACTGATGCTGCCTGAGTTGGTGTCAATTGTGTCAGGATTAATGCAGTCGTCTGAGGATGTTCGTTCTGAAAGAATCCCGCCAACTGCTTAGGATCAATATCTTTCAAAAGAGAAAAACCGCTAGCCTGGAAAGATGTTTCCAGTCTTGTCATAATCTCTTTTGCTTTGTGCATACCAAGAGCCTTTTCAAGAATATTCTCGGCATAGTCGATACCACCCTGAGAAATATATTCTCTGGCCATGAATATTTCATGGCATTCACTCATCACTTTTTCTTCTATTTCAGGTGGCACATCACGCAAGTTGGCAATCTCGACGGTAATTTTCTCAAGCTCTGATTCGCTGAGACCTTTTAAGACGAGTGCCGACACTTCAGCGCCAAAAGCTACGAGTGCTACAGCAGCTTTTTGCTGTGCGGTCATCTTTTCATATTCAAGAATAGGCATTATTAATCAACCATCATTGTCTTGATGACTTTGGCGATCTCTTCAGGGCGTTCTTTAGCTGTAGCCTGCATCTGATCAACCAGTCTTGGTTTACGTTTCTCGGCCTCAATCGGTTTCAAAGCAATATCTTCCTCATCCTCAATTGGCATTACTTCTTGTTTTGCAACAGGACGAGGCTTTGGCATCATACCACTCAGTGCCCCAAACAGAGTCTTCGATTTCTTTCTCAGATAAAGAATACCAAATAGAATCAG
>JAUVAR010000197.1 GCA_030591625.1 Candidatus Zixiibacteriota bacterium | reverse complement strand
GTTGCAATTGGCAGTACCATTACTATCAATAGTGCGGACTCGGGACGACGTTGGCAGCCATCGGCATCGTTCTTGCCATCATCTGAGTTTGAGGTTGTTTGGATCGAATTTACCGGTGAAGATGCAGATATCAATTTGATGGCGTTCACCGAAACAGGTGCAAGTTTATTGGGGAATGAAATTGTTGTTAATGATGACAATCTGGGAGCACCTTCTGAGATGCCCAAAGTTATAGCGACCTCTGACTGGAGGAACCTTGTTGTTTGGACAGATCAACGCTTTGATGCCGGTGATATCTATCTCGCTGGAATCTCAAATGCAGGAATTAATTTAACTCCAAATATAAAATTAAATGAGGATGTTCAAGCGGTATTGCAGTCATCACCTGACATTGCAGTTTCAGCTTCGAAAGCTCTTATTGTATGGACCGATAGTCGTTCATTTGGTGGTGATGTTGGCCAGAAAATATTTGGTCGATATACTGACCTCAATGGAGCACCGCTTGGAAGTGACTTCCAAATATCCGATCTGAGTGCTGTATTTTCTCTCAATAGTGATCCGAATGTTGCAATAAATTCATCCGGTGAAGCGCTTGTTGTCTGGATAAATAAATCATCGTCGGATGATCGTATTGAAGGACAATGGATTTCTTCTGCAGGTGCGTTGATAGGATCAACATTTGTAGTTTCAAATCAGGACGGTAATTATTCGTCGTTGCATGCTCATAGTAGTGATGCCGTTAATGAGATTCAAGTTAGTTGGCTCGATTCGGGTTCTGCCTCTCCGACCGTGAAGGAGATTTCATACAATCTTGACCATTCGGTTCGTTCGGAATACGACTACTCATCTACGATATCCGGAGTTGATATCGACGAATATTCGATTGATATTGCCGCCCTTGGATTAAATCAAATTCTTTTTTCCGGACAACAAGATGGCTTGTTATATCTGACTCTTGTTAATAGTAGTGGTAATGAACTGATTGAGCCTGTAATAGTATCAAACTTTCCCAGCTCAACTCTTTCGTCGCCGGTTGTATCGGTCAGTGAAAATTTCTATGTCAGCTGTACATGGCTTGTCGGGGGACAGGCATACTATCAAATCTTTGATGACCAACTGTCAGCTCTCGGTGCCAATATGCCGGTCTCCTCATCAACCCCTGAGTTCATGCAGCAACCATCTACAAATGCACACCGGGGAAGAGCTTTATTTGTTTGGTCTGACCCGCGTGAAAATGGTTTGAACATCTATTCAAATTCAGTTTTATATCTGCCAACCGGTGTTGACGACGACAACGGTCTGTTGCCGTCTGGTTTTGTGCTTGAGCAAAACTATCCTAACCCATTCAATCCGACAACATCAATTGAATTCTCGTTGCCTGTTTCAAGTGAGCTAACTTTGAACGTCTTCAATCTGCTCGGACAGGAAGTTGCTACGCTTGCTTCGGGACATTTTCCGGCAGGCGGACATTCTGTATATTGGGACGGCAAAAACGCAAATGGCGAGACAGTCGCGAGTGGTGTTTATCTTTATCGTCTGACTACAGACACATTCACATCGAGTCGCAAGATGATTCTGCTGAAGTAACGATTCGACATTGGTAAGAACCAACAGCCAATTATCGGTTCTCTCTTCTGGCAACCCTTTTCAATCATTACGTAGGTCATGGTTGTTTGCAACCTGACATTCTCCAGATTGTCCGCCCCTCCAAAATGACATGGATAGTATCTACTTCTACTAAACGGCTACAATAGTTACTATCCACTCGCAGGAATAGTCCCCTCCATTGAGTCGCCGCTATAAACAACAACACAGCAACAGCTTACCGCGCTCGCACACTCATCTCCGATATTGGCATTCTGCTTGCAATATGGAATGGCAGAATGATAAGAACAATTTTGGAGGAAGTGATGAAAGTAACAAGAAAACGTAGTCTGCATCTGGCGAGAGCGATAGTCATCTGTGCAACTCTGGTTCTGACTCTTAGCTCAGACGCTTTGTGTAAAAGGAGCGTCAAGAAGATGTCGAACCAACCTGTTGTACTTAAGTGTGGCGACGAAGCGAAGATTATAAGAAACGACGGATCGGTGATTACGGGCCGAGTAACAAACTCTGTCGGCAATTCTTTCATTCTGTCCAGAGGTTTCAATCAGTTGATTACAGTCCCATTGGAGGAAGTTTCAAGCATCCATCGTGTTAGACGGCATACCGTATCTGGTGCAGTGTTGGGGATTGTGGTTGGTGCCGCATTTGGTGTAGTAATTGCAAGAGCGGCAGTGGGCGGAATGCAATCTCTTGACACGCAGGCATCCACGGCATCCACCTTAATGGTAGGTAGTGTTATGGCAGGAGGTATACTCGGCGCAGTCGCGGGGAACTCCTCAAAAAGCACCAGGAAGGTTAGACTTGAAGTATCGCCCGTTTGTGCATTTCCCTCAGGCAAAATCGAACCGGTTGGTTTGACGCTGGCGATAAATTTTTGAGCAATGAAAATAGTAACGAACAAATAGTTGTTGGAGAAGATTATGTGTAGAGAGAAAAAACAAAATAAGCACTTATGCACCGAAACTTTTGATGCTGTACATAATGTCCTGACGAAATGGATCGTCCTCATTTTATGCATGGCAATAGTACTTGTATGGCATCAGGAAGCCCTTTGTGATATTCAAGTACCGAAGACCCAGCCAGGCTCTCTCGTTTTAAGATGTGGTGACGAGGTAAGAGTAGTAACCGGTAACGGAGAAATTATTGAGGGGAAGGTAACGTACGCAGAGGCGGATTCCCTGACCATTTCAAGAAGTATTAATCTAAAGAAAACTCTGAATCTTTACGAATTAGTTTCGGCGCACCGCATTAATCGCCACACCGGTATGGGCGTAGTTTTGGGCAGTGTTATCGGCGCGGGGGTAACTGTAGTGGTGATTCGAGGCCTAAATAGCAGCAATAACAACACGAGCAAAGGGTTTGATGGCCTGAGCGGAATAGGTGCAGAAGTTACTGCAGGGATAATTGCCACGGTTGGTGGAGCCATGCTGGGAGCCATAATAGGAGGAACTATTGGTCACAAGTCGAAGAGCTTTAGAAAAGTAAACCTCGATGTATCGCCCGTTTGTGTATTCCCCTCAGGCAAAATCGCACCGGTTGGACTGACTCTGGCGATAAATTTTTGATGAATGTGCATCTTTCGAAATTAAACGTTGGGAGAGAGTAATGGATAAATTAGAAAATTGCATCAAACATTTCACACACCAATTTGTGACAGCAGTTGTTGTATGCACAATGTTGGTCTTGTCTATGAGTTCAGATTTGTTTTGTCAGCAACTTCATTCCAAAAGCACAGCTAAACAAATACAGTTAAGAGGTAGTTACGAAGCCAATAATCCTACAAATGATGGGAGGGGTTTTCAGTGGAAAGAAATAACCTCGTCTTCTGACATAGATACATCTGGAAATAGTCTTAAGATAAAAAAGAAAAAATCTAAGTGGTTTAAGGTTACGGAAGCGATAGCATTGTACCGCTTTACAGATTATAAACAGAATTATGAGCCAAGTTATGTTGGATTGTACAACCTTACAGAATATAGCCTGAATCATGAGTCAAGGTATGTTGGATTGGCACAGTTCGGGTTTCTTCACAACTTCAACAGTAAGCATGCTGCTGGACTGGTGACATTTTTTAGAGTTTCTTCAGATGAATTGGGGTTTGGTATAACAGGGCGATATCGTCGATGGTTTAATCATAAGTACTTTCTTGATTCAGAAATTGGATTGAAGCTTGCTGGAAATGACGTTCCTAAATTTGGACAATCTCCCAGGGTTTTGTTTCAAATTTCTGGTGGAAAGTCAGATTGGGTTGCATTGACAGCAAGAGTTGAATTAAACCAATTTTCATCTCGTGGATGGGAAAGATATGATGAAATCGAGAAACATAAGAGAGCTTCTTTCTATGGTGGGCTACGGTTGGGTAAGAAAGCTGGTGTAGTCACTGTAGCGGTAGCCATAGTTGCATTGGGAGTAGGTCTATTGGTAGTTCTATCACAATATGATGGAATAGTATGGGGGTAATAAATATCTATGACTTTTGAAGAAATACATAATAAGAAGATGATAGAGAGGGTTTTTAGATGAAAGAATCAATGAAAAGAGTAAATCAACTCACACGACAATTCGTGACAGCATTGATTGTATGTACAATGTTGGTTTTGTCTCTTACCTCAGAGGCATTGGGTCAACGTCGACTCTTTAGAAGTCAGGTAGAATCTGTTGTATTAGAATGTGGTGATGATGCCAAAATTGTAACTAATGATGGTAAGGTCATCATGGGGAGAATCAGTAATACTACTGACACTTCATTGGTGTTGTCTACAAATTTTGATCCACTCTTAGTTATGCCACTTGAGAAAATATCGAATATTTATCGGCTCAATCGTCGTACTGCAACAGGATTTATTATTGGTGGTCTTCTTGGAACTACTATAGGATTTGGTCTAGGTGCTAATGCGGCATACGGTGATGGTGGTGGGTCACCAAATGTTCTTTTTGTAGGCGGTGCAATAACTGGATTGATTCTTGGAGGAATGCTTGGTTACAATTCAATAAGCATGAAAAAAGTCAATCTCAAATTATCACCAACATGTTTATTGCCGTCAGGTAAGACCGAACCAGTTGGATTTAGCTTTGCCATAAATTTTTGAAATGTTGCCTTCGCGCGACTTGTTTGTTATCAATACGTTTAACTTTATTAATTAAAGACTCTAATGATTGGAATGTGCAACAATGGAGATTGTCGAAGTTACAACGGTTGATGAGATAGAGCCGCTCATGTCAATTGTGAGGACACACCAGGACGATAAAGAGTGTCTTAAAAGTATTCAGGTTCAACTGACCAAAGAGTTGGGCGAAGTAAACGACAATCGTCATATCTATATCGCGTATGAAAATGAAGTTGTGGTTGCTATGATCCAACTCATTTTGAAAAATGCTGATAATGATCCTGATCTGGCCGATGGCAAAGAAATAGCCCACGTACATAATCTACAGGTGAGACATGAACTCCAGGGGAGAGGCATAGGCTTCAGGATGATGGAGTTTATTGAGGAGAAAGCAAAATCGTTGGGCAAGACAACAATTACACTTGGTGTCGATGATGGCAATGCAAACGCATTACATCTTTATAAGAAACTTGGCTACGAGACATTCAAGAAGTACGAAGGTAGAACCCCGGATGAATTCGGGTACTGCATGAAGAAGATGCTGTGAGCGTATCAAAGCATCAGTTTGGAATTTCGCTTAAAAGCATGTAAAATTCCCAAAAAAACCGCTCTCTGAATGAGGGCGGTTTTATTATTTAGGAGAGAGCGTCTGCAATTTGAAAAACTCCCATGACTTACGTTAAAG
>JAUVAR010000327.1 GCA_030591625.1 Candidatus Zixiibacteriota bacterium | reverse complement strand
GTGATTGAAAAGAAAGAAGAAAAATCTTCAAAACTCGCAGTAAAAGTAGAAAGTAATCTGGTTGAAGAGATTGCTGATAAGGAACCAGCAGAAGAACTCGAAGAAGAACCTGCTGAGAAGCCAGAAAAAGCTTCCAAGCCTAAACGTGCGAAGAAAAAACCTTCACCTAAGCCTATTGAGGAAAAAGTTGAAGCTTCTGACGATGAACCTGAAGAAAAACCTGTAGCTAAATTCGGCCGCAGTAATGCTAAACGAGGGCGCGCTCTCAAGAGCAAACCGAAGGATACGAAACCGTCCGAAAAGTCAGAAGAGAAGACGGTCGATATCCCCGAACTTAAACTTGAAGTGAAACCTGTAGAGAAACCTGAAGTGAAAGTTGAAGATCAACCTTCAGAAAATGCTGATGCTGCTACAGAAACTGTTGCAACCAAACCGGCATCATCGTTCGGTCGTTCGAATCGGAAAAAGAAAGCGAGATAAGCAGCCAGGAGGTCAGTCCTTTTGGGGACTGCCTGATGTGAGTGTTAAGTGAACAATATTAAAGTTGGCATATTGATGGTTTTGATGACCGCAACATTGGGGTTGGTCGGTTATGTTTGCTTTGGTTTGGCAGGCTTTGCTTTTGGTGTTTTTGTAAGCGTAATATTTTGTATGCAGGCATACTCGAATTCGCGAGAACGCCTTCTTCGGTTCTATAATGCACGTCCTTTGGATCAGATTGATCATCCTGATCTTTTTAATTTAGTGAAACATACCTCACAGCAGGCATCGCTTTCTATCCCAGAAATCTTTGTTGTGCCAACTCGCAAGCCTTACGCTTTTATCGTTGGACATGATTCTGAGAGTGCCGCATTAGTTTTCTCCGAAGGGATTTTAGAATTATTGGAGATTGATGAACTTGAGGGTGTGATCGGTCATGAACTGGCACATGTGCGCAATAAGGACTTACTGGTTGGGAGTGTGGCCGGTTATTTCGCTGTATGGATCAGTTACATTGCGACATTGCCACGACTATTGGATGTAGTTCGTGGTGAAAAAAATATGAAAAGCCATAATGGGGGACCTATAGGATTAGCGATTAGTAGTTTTATTGCCCCGCTTGTTGCTATAGTGATCCGAATTGCAATTTCAAAAAAACGAGAATACTTAGCTGATGCAGAAGCTGGACGAATTACCGGTAAATTCCTTCCATTGGCGAGCGCACTTGAAAAGATGAATAATCATCCTGTGCGTTTGAATTTGGACAGCCGTCCGGCTACCGCTCATCTGATGGTTGTCAATCCCCTCTCGGGCAATGGTATGTCATCATTGTTTGTATCACATCCATGTGTGATCGAACGGATATCTCGATTGCGGGAAAAATCCCGTCAGGAACTATATTAGTATGATGCCTGATACTTCTACCGAGGATACATCCGAGGTTCCTTTGCCACTTGTTATCAATAGGTGGGCGCATGGATAATCAATTAACTTTTGAGTTGTTGGCTGTTTTGGTTTTAGTGCTGGCTAATGGATTTTTTGCACTGGCTGAATTTTCGGTCATTGCGAGTCGCAAGAGCCGTCTTCGTGAAGATGTCGAAGAAGGAAAGTCCGGTGCCGCACGAGCTGAAAAACTAAAAGAGCAGCCCGAGAGATTTCTTGCTACAATCCAGGTCGGTATCACCCTGGTTAGTGCGATGCTTGGAGTTTTTAGTGGTGCAACTCTGGTTGCTGAGCTTGAGATTGTACTCACAGGTTGTGGAATACTCTTTTTTGAAAATGCAGCGACTTCAATATCACTCGTTCTTGTTGTGCTGTCAATTACGGTACTGTCGGTTGTGCTCGGTGAGTTGGTGCCAAAATATATCGCGTTATCATATCCCGAAAAATATGCCCGCGCTTTGTCGGGGCCGGTGACACTTTTTGTCAGAGCTACTTCTTTCTTTGCACAATTCTTGAGTTCTATTTCAAGTATGGTGGTTCGTGCTCTGGGAGTTAAGCGCGATGTCGGCGAAACAGGTATTACTGAGGATGAAATCAATCAGATGATTATTGAGGGACGCGACCGAGGTGTCTTCGATGAAACCGAACAGAGTTTTATCAGGTCGGTCTTTGATTTTACTGATTCTACTGTCAGACGTGCAATGAAACCTCGTACCGATGTTGTTGGCTTTGAACGCTCAACATCACTTTCTGAAATTCTCGATACAATTGTCAGGCATGGTTATAGTCGATATCCTATCTATGAAGAGAGTATTGATAAAGTAATAGGTATGCTTTATGCGAAGGACTTGATTGGCAAAGACATTAACTCTTCGGATTTCTCCCTTGATGAACTTATTCGCGCCGCTCTCTTTGTACCGGATTCGCTACCTCTGACAAAGTTGATGAAAGAATTCCAAAAAGGGAAAACTCATCTGGCGATTGTACTCGATGAGTTCGGTGGAACGTTTGGAATTATTACTCTTGAAGATGTGCTTGAAGAATTGGTTGGTGAAATTCAGGATGAGTATGACAGTGAAGCCCCTCCCTTGGTAAAACAGTCGGATACTATTGTATTAGCCGACGGTAATGTCTGGCCGGGTGATGTGAATGAGTTGCTGGATAGTGATCTGCCCGAAGAAAAAGCAGAAACTCTGGCTGGATTGTTCATTGATACAATCGGACGATTTCCGGAGAAGAATGAATTTGTTCAGATTGAAGATGTTAAGTTGACTGTTTTGTCTAAAGAGAAAAACAGGATCTTGCGTTTAAAAATAGAAAAGTTAGCGAATGATTTGTCAGATGAATAACCGAGGGGTGCAATGGGATTTATAAAACGCATCATTGAGGTACCATTCCGGTGGAGTCGTGCTCTGTATGACTGGGTTTTGGCGTGGGGAAATTCTCCACATGGGGGGATTGCACTATTTGTCTTGTCGGCTGCAGAAGCTTCCTTTTCCCCGTGCCACCCGATGCGTTACTTATAGGATTGTGTATGGGTGCACATCGTAAG
>JAUVAR010000044.1 GCA_030591625.1 Candidatus Zixiibacteriota bacterium | reverse complement strand
GTGTTATTTTGTTCTACTACGATTGAACCATTTTCTGTATAGGCGGATAGATCTCTCGCTTTGTTAACTCCAAAACGAAGACGATTGGCAGATGATTTAGGATCATCGGTGTTTGAATCAGAATCATCTGCATTTAAAATAAATGAATCACCTGCAATTTGATTTTCTGTTATGCGGTACTTCATTCGTTTATATTCTTCGTAGGTACCATGTCGGTCGAGATGATCAGGAGAGAGATTTAAGATCATTGCTATATCTGGTTTGAAATCTTCAATAGTTTCGAGCTGGAATGTTGATACTTCGACAACAGCTATTGATTTCTCTGTTCCGCTAATGACTATCTCAGAGAAAGGTCGTCCGATGTTACCACACACGAACGTATCAAGACCATGCAACTTGCACATTTCACCGAGGAGCGTTGTAGTTGTTGTTTTACCATTTGATCCGGTAATGGCTATGATTTTTCCTTTCCAGAACCATGACGCAAACTCAAGTTCTGAAAATAGTGGGATACCTTTTTCTTTTGCTGCAACAATAATCGCTGCGTTTACAGGAACGCCAGGTGAAAGGACTAAGTAGTCACATTCAAGAAGAGCTTCTGTGTGACCACCGGTCTCAAACGGAATTGAAGCAGCTTTTAATTCACGTACTTCTTCGTGCAATTTGGATTCATCACTATGGTCTGAAACAAACAGACGTGCACCATGTTTCATGGCAAGTCGAGCAGCAGCCATCCCCGAGCGGGCGATACCTACTACGCCAACATGACGTCCTTTAATTTTATCCTGCAGTGTCATCGTACCTTCAAGGTTGCCAAAGTTAAGAGTGCAAACAGTGCGCCAACTATCCAATAGCGAACCACGATTTTTGATTCGGGCCAGCCGCTTAATTCAAAATGATGATGCAACGGAGCCATCTTTAGAATCCGTTTGCCACCTCTATATTTATATGAGAGCACCTGCGCAATTACTGAGAGGGCTGTTATTACAAACACGCCGCCAACAATTACCAGGAGTAATTCTTTTTTTATCAAGATCGCTATCGCCCCAAGGGCACCGCCAAGCGCGAGTGATCCGGTGTCACCCATGAAGACCGATGCAGGATGTGAATTGAACCAGAGAAATCCGAGCGCGGAACCAACTGCTGCACCGCAGAAGATTTCAAGTTCACCAGTACCGGGGAGATATTCAATCTGTAAGTAGCTTGAATAGTCAAGGCGACCAGAAACATAAACGATGCCACCAAATGCTATGAAGCAAAGCGCAACAAGACCGATAGCAAGGCCATCGAGTCCATCGGTTAGATTAACAGCATTTGAAGCACCTGTTAGAACGATAATAATGAACGGTATATAAAATATACCAAGATTAAGAAGATAGTTCTTAAAGAATGGAATACCGGTTGTTCCATTGTATTGATCGCCCGGCGCATAGTATGTTAAGAGCAACCCAAAGAGCAACCCAAGTGTTATCTGGCCAATCATTTTCTTTCGTGCAACCAAACCACGCGGTTGGTTTTTAATCGCCTTAAGATAGTCATCCATAAAACCGAGAGCGCCAAGCCACGATGTTACCAATAACATCATCAGGATGTAGAAATTTGAAAGGTCAGCCCATAAGAGAGTTGGCAACACAATCCCCGGGAGAATAATAAGTCCACCCATTGTTGGTGTACCAGCCTTGAACTGATGACTCTGTGGTCCTTCCTCACGGATTTTTTCTGCAACTTGATATTTTTTGAGGAGACGGATAAAAAATCCACCGAGGATCAAACAAATAAATATCGCCGTGATCGTTGCACCGGCTGTGCGGAAAGTTATATACTGGAACAGGTTCAAACCTGAAATATGTTTCGAAAGAGGATACAGGAAATGATAAAGCATTAGACACTCTCCCCTGCTCTGAAGTCGTTCAATATTTTTTCAAGTCCAACTCCACGTGAACCTTTTAGATAAACCAAATCATTTGGTGAGAACTGTTTTAGAATATCAACAGAAGCTGTTTCAACTTGATCATAGTGATGCACACAGGATGCTGACATTCCTGATTTAACTGCTTCTTCGGCAGCATAATTGGAATCTTCACCTATGAAATATGCAACGTTCACATTAGCATTTGCTACCTGCACACCTGCTTCACGGTGATACTTATCCGAATGATTGCCAAGTTCCAGCATATCACCGAGGATGACAATTTTGCGACCTTTTGACTGCATAGCAGCAAATGATTCTAATCCCTGCTGAACTGAACCTGGGTTAGCGTTGTAGCAATCGCTTACGAATGTCACTTGATTTACAGAAATAATTTCGCCACGCATATCTGTAGAGGTTAAATCAATCTGTTCTGTGTTGCAGTCGTCGAAATTGTAACCAGCCGCACGGATCATTGCATAAGCGGCAAGTAAGTTATAAACTTGATACTGACCAAATAGCTGTAACCGGAATTTGTAGCCTTCGATTGTGACTATCTGATGACCGGCGTTGTCTATCTCTTTAGAGTTAGGCATAAAATCAGCATCATTGATGATGCCAAATGTCGTATAAGGATGGTTACGTCGCTTCAATTCGTTGATTATTATTTTATCATCAGCATTTGCTATAACAGGTTGACCTTCACTCATCAGTTCAATAGCATTAAGCTTCTCACGTGCAACATTTTCAACAGTGTCAAGAAATTCAAGATGGGTTGGTCCAACGTTAGTGATCGTGAAAACATCAGGTTTAACAATCGTTGCAAGTTTTTTCATCTCACCGGGAGTAGATATCCCCATTTCGAGCATAGCAAATTCGGTATTGTCCGGCATCATCAGAAGAGCCAGAGGAATCCCGAGTAAGTTATTGTAGTTGCCGGGAGATTTATAGACATTTTGTTTTATTGCGCCAAGCATCATCGCTGCAAATTCTTTGGTGGTAGTCTTACCATTGGAGCCGGTTATCCCAAAGCGAACAGGATTGATTTTGTCTCGGTGTGCGATTGCCATTTTTATCAGGGCATCATGCGAATTGTCAACGAGCATTGCGGGTATAGAAAAGCGAAGATCATTGGATAATGAGTCGGTACGTTCAATGATCATACCACCGGCATTAGCACTGGCCGCCTTACCGACGAACTTGTGTCCATCAGTTTGTTCACCGGACATGGCAATAAAAAGCTGTCCTGCTTCAATCGTTCGAGTATCGATTGAGACACCACTGAACGATTGCGCAGCCAATGACGGCTCAACCATTTTCCCTCCGGTTATTGCAACCAGTTGTTCAAACGACAATGTGATCAATTCCCTTCTTCTTCCATTCCGTGTCGGTAGCCGCATTCGGCAAGCACTTTTAGTGCTTCTGCTTCATCATCAAACGGCAGACGTTCACCTTTAATATCTTGATATTTTTCTGCGCCTTTTCCGGCGAGCAAAACAGCATCACCATCTTTAGCCATTGAAATTATTTTTCTTATCGCTTCGGCTCGGTCCGGGACGATTTCAAAATCGCTCCCTTTGAGACCCGGCTTAATATCATTTATGATAGCGTCGGAATCTTCCATGCGTGGATTGTCCGATGTTACAATTGCATAATCTGAATTATCAATCGCTGCTGTTCCCATTAGTGGTCGTTTACCACTATCACGATCACCACCACATCCAAACATAATGTATAATTTACCTTTGGTCAGTTCACGAGCGGCCTTGCAAAGGTTAATAATTGCATCGGGGGTGTGAGCAAAATCGATATAAACTGAGAACGGTTGTCCGCCTTTGATAGGGTTAAATCTGCCTGGAATCGGCATAACATTTTCAAGGCCCTTGACTACGGTATCAATATCAACACCACTGGCAAGACCACCCGCAGCCGCTGCAATTGCGTTCATCAGATTGAATCTGCCAGGTAGCTTGTAATTTATTGTACGCATTCCCATTGGTGTTACGAGGTCAAACATTGTTCCTTCAGATTTGAATTCTTTGTCACCACAGTAAACATCGGCCTGATCGTTTTCCATTGAGTAAGCCATGAACGATGAATTAATTTCTCCAAAGAGAGGTTTAAATTCAGGGACATCAAGATTGATGACAACATATGACAGCGGGCCATCAAGGCTTCGCGCAAGACGTGCTTTTGCATCGTAATAGCTTTTCATGTCTTTATGAAAATCAAGGTGATCGCGAGTCAGGTTGGTATAGATCGCAACACGGAAATTAATATTGTCCACTCGATTGAGAAGCAGGGCATGCGATGAAACTTCAATGACAGCGTTCACACAATAATTCTTTTTCATCAAAGCCATAAGACGTTGCATGTCGAGTGACTCCGGGGTAGTTCGTTCGGCTGCAAATTGCTCACGTCCGGTGTCATAGATTTGTGATGTTACCATACCTGTAGTTTTATTGCGTGCTTCGAGGATTGACTTGAGCAGGTAACAGGTTGTTGTTTTTCCGTTGGTTCCGGTGACACCACACGATTTAATTTTGCGGCCGGCGAAACCATAAAATTTGGCCGAAACATCGGCCATAGCTTTACGTGCATTCGGGACCTTAACATAAGTGCCGATCGGTTCCCCATTGTCATTTTCACCAAGGGCAACAATCGCTCCATTTTCGGCCGCCTGCCTAAGATAGTTGTGGCCATCTGTAGCATATCCTTTGATGGCAAAGAATAGAGAATTCGCTCTGATCAACCTTGAGTCGTACTCCAGTTGCTCAATATCGAGCGATTCATTGCCGCGAATTTCGGCACCTTCTATTTCTCTAACAAGTTCTTGCAGTTTGATATTACTAGCCTCTCCCGGGTCGGCACTCAAGCCGACAGATTAAACCTTCTTCTATCTTTGTACCCGGCAGTAGTGTCTGCCGAACCACTCGTCCATTACCTTTTATTGTAAAACTGATCTTTTTGTGGTGCAGAAATGCAGAAGCCTGACGCAACGTTAATCCTTTCAGATCGAGCATTTCACCAGATTCTTTTGGCTCGGTTGTTGCGATCACACGATCCCCCTTCATCATGAGATGATCTGATTTTGGAAACTGCCACTCGATAGTGCCATTCGCTGAAATACAATACAGGTTTATTCCTTCACGTTCCGCTATAATTTTAGCAGTTTCAATATCACGTCCTGTGAAATCCGGGACTTCGATGCTGTTGTCATTTATATCCGAACCAGCAATGAGTGTCTGGGCACTGCTTGAAATCATATCCGGGTTACTAACTGCATATCTTTCGGCAATTCTTCGAAACGCTACGCCCGAAGTATAGCCACCGTAAGTAATTGGACGTGGATTTTTTATTACAATGAAACCAGCTATGATCGGATCATTCGCCGGGAAGAAACCGACAAATGATGCGTTGAATCTATTCTTAAAGTAGCGTTTGTTCTTGATGTCGGGAATTTCTGCTGTGCCTGTCTTGCCCGCTATTGCAATTGATGGTGAGTTTACGGGTGTTGCTGTACCAACGGTTACAACTCCACGCAGGAATGCATGCAGTGAGTCGAGTGATGAACGATCTACAACTTGACGAACAAGTTCTGGTTCACGTTGCTCTTGTACAAAACCATTTTCATCGACCATTCCAAGAATGATATTCGGTTTAAATAAATCACCACCATTAGCAACAACAGCCATCGCCATCGCCATTTGCACTGATGTTACGGCAATAGAATGTCCCATCGAAAGAGCGGCGACATTGTAATCAGACCAGCGCAGACGTCTTAACATACCCGATGCTTCGCCTGGAAGTCCACATCCGGTTTTGGTACCGAAGCCAAAATTTTCAAGTGTTTCGAATAATGCTTCACCACCAAATTCAATTGCTTTTTTGCCGATGCCGATATTACTGGATAATTCCATAATTTCTCTAAACGTCAACCAACCACGTTTTTTATCGTCGTGCAATCTGGCCCGGCCAATTTTCCACACACCCTCTTCGCAATAAGTTGTATCTTGAAAATTTATCAGGCCAACATCAAGCATGCCTGCGGCAGTAAAAGCTTTCAGACTGGAACCGGGTTCAAACTGGTTTGTTACCGCACAATTCTTAATTGGTCGATGACGATTCTTTTCATTCGGATCAAAGTGTGCCAGAGCAAGAATATCGCCAGTGCGTACATCAACGAATGCAGCCATACCATGCTTGGCATTATATTTTTCGACTGCCGCCTCTAACTCTTCCTCGACGATACCCTGAAGTCTCCAATCGGCACTTAGCACGACAGACGCTCCACGCTGTGGCTTTACAACTGCCGCTTCATGAATACGAAATGCGTTTTGCAAACCATCGCGTCTGTAATCGGCCCAGCCGTTTACACCTGCAAGCATCGAATTGTGACTAAGTTCGAAACCGGACTGTCCTTTGTTGTCGATGTCGGTAAATCCCAATATCTGTTTGCCGGTTAATCCAAACGGATACTCTCGCTTGCTTGCTTGTCTGATAACAAGCCCGACCGGGCTGTCCGCTTCAATTCGTTTGGCCATCTTGTCAGAAAGCCGCCGCGTAATGTACCGGAATTTCCCAACGCTTAGACCATATTTTTTCTTTGCTGTTCCCGATGCAAGATTGTAGAATTTTTCGAGGTAACGTGAGGCAACTCTAAGTTCTTCTTTATTCCTTGGATAAACACAAAGCGCCGATCCAATGACGTCGCGAGCGAGTAATCGTCCGTAACGATCATAGATTGTTCCACGAGCAGCCGGAATTGGAGTTCGTCCCGATGATTGCCGTTCAACGATTTTTCCATATTTGGAGGCGTTAACAACCTGAAGGTGAACAAGCCTCGTTAGTGCAACCAGTGCAAATAATGCCGTGATTACAATCAAAACAGTAGAGCGGATTTTTTCTTGTGAGGTACGATTCACTTTAGCGTCCATCCAGCGTTTTGAATTTAATTTTTTTAACGTCACGACTATTCGCGTTGGCCTCTGTCATAACCGGCAGATAATCGGCAACTCGCCGGATTGATGAGATCATAGCATCAAATTCATCGGTTGGAATGCTCTGTTCTGATTTTCTCACGAGGGTGTAGAGACGATCTGCAGAAACCGAAGTCATGCCAAGTGAATCGACCGCAAACTTTTCAATTCTTGTCGCCGACGACAAAGATGAAATATCGGACTGGATTTTTTTAACATCGTCAACCAAAAGCCTGTTGGCAGCTCTCAGGGTGGAAACTTCTTTGGCCATCTCGATCACTGTTACTCGCTGCCAAATATGAATGCATCCGGCACTTATCAAAAACAGACCGACTACAGCCGTTGGGAAATAACGATGAGAACGCAGGCGTTTAAGCGGCGAGAATTGCAATTCACGAGTCTGGTTAAACTTTCGCACCGATCGAGCCATACGTTTACAGTTTCTCCCCTACCCTCAAACGGGCAGACCGTGCCCTCGGGTTCTTGTCAATTTCCGTTTGCTCGGGAGCAACTGGACGACGAGTGATTATTTTCATTTTACTTGAGGCACCACAGGCACAGACCGGGAAAGTTGCAGGACAGGTGCAACGTCCTTTTGCTTCTGCCTGCAGGAATCTTTTTACCTGACGATCTTCTAACGAATGATATGAAATCACCGCCAGTCGGCCACCGGAGTTCAATAATTCAAGAGATGCAGGAAGTACATCGGCAAGCTGTTTCATTTCATCATTGACAGCGATGCGGAATGCCTGGAAGACACGAGCGAGCGATTTGTTCTGACCGGGCGGATAAACAACTGACAGAATAATATCCGTTAATTGCCTGGCGGTTCTAATGTCTGTGTTTGTTCGTTCCATGACTATCTTGCGGGCAATCCTTGCCGAGAGTTTTTCTTCACCATATTCACGAATAATTCGCATTAATTGCTTTTCGTCCGATGAACCGATCAATTCATATACAGGCTTACCAAAAGTCTGATCGAATCTCATGTCCAACAAACCATCGGAGCGAAACGAAAATCCTCGTTCGGTTGAATCAAGCTGATAGCTTGACAGACCGAGATCCAAAAGAATTCCGTCAAATCCGGTTTCGCCGAAAAGCGGAGCTACTTTAGTCAAATCGCCGAAAGCAGCTTTCTCTATTTTTTTAAATTGGACTATCCCTTTGGTAGCTCTGGAAACCCTTGCAACTGCTTCCGCATCACGATCAAGACCGTAAAGCCTTGCTCCTTCAGAAAGCTTGAGGGCCAGTGCTTTGAGATGTCCTCCACCACCAGCGGTTAAATCAAGGTATGCACCATCCGGATTTGTAGCCAACATCTCCACCACTTCGGTAACGAGTACCGGGTGGTGGACGGTTTCATTCGGACTGTTGACCATCTCCGGAGAACAACCGTTCTGCTACATCTTCATAACTACCGGCAAACTGTTCCAGATAATATTCATACCTGTCAGGGTCCCATATTTCGATCCAGCGATTAACGCCGATGATGAGCAACTCACGGCTGAGCTTTGCTTCCTCGATCAGGTGTGAGGGCAGAAGTATTCGGCCACTCTTGTCAGGTGTGATTATACTAGCCGACGAATAAAATCGACGGGAGAAAAACCGGTAGTCTTTTTGGGTAAAATTCAGAGTGGACATGCGCGACTGTATCTCTTCCCATTCAATTGCGGGATATAGCGAGAGGCAGCCTTCAAGTCCTTTGGTCAGTACTAATTCACCCGCCAAGAGCGACTTTTTGCCGTTCTCCTTGACGCTTCTCAACTTAGCCGGAAGAGGACATCTTCCGTTTTCATCGAGTGTGACTTGATACTGTCCGTAAAATCCGTTCAAGAAAATCTCCAAATCTTCCCATTACTACCCAAAAGACAACTAGATTATCATAAATTCCCCATTAATAGTCAAGTTGTTTTTTGAGAAAATAAGAAGGCTTAACTGCATTTATTTCAACGAGTAAGCAAGATCACATTTTTCATATTATGCAACCTGTTGCGACTCAGTCGAAATGGAGAGTCAACGTTTCAACCTGAAACAGCTATTTTTTTTGTATAAAACCCCACTAAATATTGAGTTAGACCGATAAGAATTCAGCTTAAACCCCGCTTTTACACCACCCCACAAAAAGTCTGTAATAAATGTACTAAGGTGCACCACAACGCTTTACAGCATTTTAACTCTATTATTTATCGATCTCAAGACAAAAAGGCAAGCCTGTTGCCTTATAGGGTGTGAATTCAGTTTGAAACGGAGTAGTATATGAAGAAGATTATAAGCCTTATCATAATTTTGGTATTTGCAGCCGGTTTGCAGGCAGATGAAATTGTAACAATCAGTTTTGAGAAGAACCAATTGTTTGGTCCAGATAATGTTGAGACCAATTATAGTGGTCTCAATTTGGTTTCGATTTCGGAGGCTGGTAAGATATCTGCCCGCGAATACCTTATTGAATTACAGCCCGAAGAAAAATTAGAGGCATTGAGCTGGAGTTTGCTAGAGGATGAACAGCTCAATTGGTCATCGGGTAAAGCAACAGCCGATATTACAACTTCTGCAGATCAACGATACAATGATGTCGAATCTATTTTTTCAAATGGTAATTCATATAGTGAAGCTGTTTTTGTTAATGGAGATATAATTGCTCAAGACCGACGATATGCAGAACTTCTTATCTTTCCCGTCAGTCTAAAATCTGACTCCCCGGCCCGATTGAATAAATCTATTCAAATCAAAATCGGAGAACGGATTCTAAAAGAAGCTGATCTTATAAATCGTTCAGATATTATTGAGATGATAAGCAATAACAGGAATAGCGCAAACTCTGTCAGCTCTGGTGGAACAACTAAATTTCTGATTATCACTTCTTCTGAGTTAAAACCTCAATTCGACAGACTCGCACAATTTAGAATAGAATCAGGTATGCAGACAAAGATAGTTCTGATCGAGCAAATCCTGTTGAGTTATATAGGACGTGATGATGCCGAGAAGATTCGTGAATATTTCAAAGAGTTTTATGACGAAGGGGGAGAATATCTTTTACTCGGTGGTGATGAGACAGTAATCCCTGTTCGATATGCGTACCACAACAACGCTTATTCAGAACCAGTACGGGAACGTCAACAGGTTTGCGACCTTTATTATGCCGACCTGACAGGTGATTGGGATGTTGACGGCGATAATATTTGGGGTGAGCCGTATCATGACGCACCGGATATCTACCCCGAGCTGATTGTTGGCAGGCTTCCGTTTAGTAATACTGCACAGGTAAAAACGTATATCGACAAATTAATTCTTTACGAGACAAATCCAGGATATGGTGACAATGAATATCTTGAGAAAGCATTTTTCTTTTCTGCCGATCAGATGCGTGATGGAAACCAGCATGGTTTGATTGCTGCGGCATATCCCGATAATTTCATGATTGATACAGTGACAGGAGTTGAGTCTGCCTCCGGTAATGATTCATCACCAACAAATCTTGGACCGACCGAACTTAAAGAGGCAATGTCAGGCGGTTTTGGTATTATCAATATTTTGGCACATGGCAGAGCTGATGGGTTTGTTACAAAGTCGTCCGGATATTATGACTATCCCAAAAATCTCTTGTTAACAGCCGAACAGCACTTAAGTCATGGTTCGTTTGATTCTCTTTTCATAGAAGCAAAACCATCGTTCTATTATTCATTGGCCTGTGATAATGGTGGTTTTGAGTTTGACCAACCGCCAATTAATTGGCAAGGTGTTGGCATGGCAGAACATCTTCTATCGTCTAAGGGCGGAGCAATCGGCTTTGTGGCCAATTCCAGATGGGGATGGGTGTTGTCATCGCACTTGATGCAAACCGCATTTTCTGATTCCCTTTTTGCTCACCCGGGACGACCTGCTGCAGAAGCTATGTACGATTCTAAAAAGAAATATTACTACATTCGTGATATTGTCTATGGTCAGAATTATCTTGGTGATCCTACCATGGTTATTTATACAAAGCAACCGGAAGAAACATTAATCGACAGCTACATATCTTCAGACACGGTAGTAATAGCGGTTACTGCAGATGGAGTGCCGGCATCGGGCGTTAAAGTTATCATCACTGACTCAATAACTGTTATAGCAGAAAGCATTACGGACGAGAATGGCCAATCAACTATTGTCTATCCGTTCAACCCAACAAAAGCTTACAACATCACCGTTAGTGGGACAAACATGTTGCGAGCCGGGGCAAGATTTGTCGGTTCAATTGTTACTGCTGTCGATGATGACGTTGAGGATATGCTTCCATCAACATTTTCGCTATCGCAAAATTATCCCAATCCGTTTAACCCCACCACGACGATTTCATTCAGTTTGCCATATTCAAATATTGTTCAAATAGATCTGTTCAATTCTCTGGGACAACATGTAACAACGCTTACCAATCGCGAGTATAGTGTTGGAACACATTCTGTTTTTTGGGATGGGACAAATAACGGAGGCGAACAAGTTGGCAGTGGCATCTATTACTATAGATTGAAATCAGATAAGTTTGTAGAAACACGCAAGATGGTGCTACTGAAGTAATAGTGCATTACAATTCACAATACTTCCTTCTAACTTTCACTTTCTAACGGAAATAAAACTCCGTTAATTACGCGATAACATTTTCAAAGTATAAGGTATTGCCCTATGCCTGGACTGCATATCTTCTCAGGAGCAGAGACCGGACAATTTAAAAAAGAGTTGAGCCTTCAACTTAATCATATTCCTCATTTGGAAAAGTGTCAGTATGAGGCATATATAGCGACAGATGAACTATCTTTGTCCGGTAGTCTCTACGATGGTTATCCAATCAAAATAATTGAGCTGTCTGACCTGACGATTTTCATCGAAGGTCAAAT